>NZ_JBHTDD010000025.1:0-115292 GCF_042666615.1 Plantactinospora sp. GCM10030261 | reverse complement strand
ACCCGACGGCTCCACAGCCGACTGTCCCACGGTGGTCTCGGTCGTCATCTGGCGTCTCTCCCTTGATCGGTCGATCAGCCGTTATTTGTACAGTCCCCTGTCCAAGACGACCGGGCCGACGCCGGCTTCGGTTGGTCGAGCGTGCCTTCGAGTGACAATAGGTCCAGACAGACGTAGAAGCGGCACGGGGAGGTGGAAATGACTGTGCCAGCAGGCGCTCACGTCCATGATCGTTTACGGGAGCTGAAGACCGCGCTGGAGGAGATGGAAGATCTTCTACGACAAAACGATGCTGGGAACTGGGCAGACTGGATCCGACAGGTTCTCGAAGGCCTCGAACGACGCGACGCCGATGCGTTGGAGAATTTGCTGGGTCGTTACCGCGGCGGCATGGGTAGTTTCAACGACCTTGTAGTAGGAGAGTTTTCCTGGTCAGGTGGCCCTGTGCCCGCCGCGGTCCGGCGGGCCAACGACCGGCTGAACGAACTTCGTGACAGGTGCTACTCCGCCGCAACGTACCTGCGCGATCGTCTGTGAGAGGACGGACGGGCGCACGCGGCGCTCGGGATCCGGTCCGCCCTTCGAAGGCGGTCCTGGCATGCGAAGGGGCCGGGGTCGTGTCGACCCCGGCCCCATCCGATCCGTGACAGGGCTACGGCGAAGCGGTCGCCTTCTCCTCGGGGGCGACCGGCTCCACGGCCGGACGCGAGTGGCGTCCGGCGCGGCCCCGCCGGGCGGACAACATGACCGCCACGACGATGAGGACGACGCCGAGCACGGCGAGTCCGATCGGGGCCCACAGCCTGACGGTCTGCAACTGCTGGCGGTTGCTCGACGCGGTGTCCGCGCTGCGCTTGATGGTGTCGTCGGTATAGGTGAACACGGCGCTGAGGATCTTGACCGACTCGCCGTTGTCGCCGACGAGGCTCTTCTCCTGGGCCTCCCGGACCTTGATGTACTGGCCGGTCGTCGGCTCCACCCAGACGGTCCGGGTGTTGTTGTAGACGATCTCACCGCTCTTGGCGCCGGGCACCAGCTGGCTGAGCAGGATCTGGAGTCGGTCGTTCGGCAGTTCCTGCCGCTCGCCGCGGATCTCCTGGGTGAACTCGTAGGTCTCCAACCCGTTGATCTTCTCCGTCCTGACGAAGTTCGCGGGCCGGGTGGCGTTGATGTCGCGGTCGAAGATCTCGTACGTCTTCTTCTCGGTGCCGAACGGGAACTTGTAGATCTGCCCCGAGTAGCTGACGCTCTGCCGGTTGTTGCCCGTGTCCAGCCACTGCCCGGTCCACGACTGGGCGGCGGCGGTCGTGCGGTCGACCGCCAGCGCGGTGCTGTACGCGCTGATCAGGTCGTCGTTGTCGACGCGGATGACCTCCTGGCCGACGAGCCAGACGACGGCCTTGCCGTCGAGGTCGCCCTCCAGGTTGGCGGTCGCGTCGGTGTCCGGCTGCACCGTGATGGTGGACCGGAGGTTGCCCTGCTCGACCGTGGCCTCCCCTTCGGTGATCTGCAGGAAGGTGGCGCTTGGCGCTTCCGCGATCGACTGGGTGCGGTCCAGGTCGTACGGCAGTTGTGCCACCCGGGGACCGACGATGAACGCCAGCCCGGCGGCGAACACCAACGCGAGGACTCCGAGGCCGAGCAACGCGGCGCCGATGACGCGGGACCTCATTGTGCCTCCCATTTTGTGACGGTTCCCGGGCGGAGACGTCCGCCGGCTGGGCAGCAGGTTACTACTGCGTAGCCTCCGAGGGCGACCCCCGATTCGGTCGGCGTCGCAAGACGATCGTGAAATTCCACGTCGATGTTTCCCGCAGCCCGGGGATTCGTGCCATCCACTGTGCCCAGCGCGGGTGATAGCGGGGAATCACGTCGACGACGTCCAGGCGTCCGTCGCGGCGGGCGGTTCGCACCCAGCGCATCGCCCGCGCGGCGCTGACCGGGAAAAGTGTCTCCCGGTAGCGGTTCTTGGGCTCCCGTCCGGTCCGCCGCGCGTAACGTCGCCGGGCCCGCTCACCGCCGAGGTAGTGCCACGGCGAGGTCTCGTGCCCACCCCAGGGCGACAGCCACGGCGTGAACGAGACGAAGACGGTGCCGCCGGGGCGGGTGACCCGCAGCATCTCGTCGAGCATCGCCTCCGGCGCCGACACGTGCTCCAGCACGTTCGACGAGTAACAGACGTCCACGACCGCCGATCGCGCCGGCAGCGCGGTTCCGCTGCCACGCACCATGCCGGCCACCGCCGCCCCCGCCGCGGCGAAGTCACCGACGGCTGGATCGAGTCCGACGTACGTGGCGCCGGCGGCGCGGAACTCCTCGGCGAAGTAGCCGGGACCGCCCCCGACATCCAGCACCACGGCGCCGTTCAGGTCCGCGTACGACCGCAGTTGACGCACGGAATCCGTGGCGAGCAGGGCATAGAACCGGTCGGGGTCGGTCTGCTCGTGCCGGAAGGCGCGGAACAACGCCAGCGAACGGCCGACCGTGGCCCGATGCGCGGCAGGCGGCTCGGGCGCCGTCGGCCCGGATTCCGACGCGTCCGACGGCCCGGGTTCGCCCGAGTCGGACCCGGGCTCGCCCGGTGTCGGCGGCTCCGCCCCGACCCGGGCCGACGGCGCCACGGTCGCCACCACCGAGCAAACCGCCGCGAGCATCGCGGCCTGCACGAACGTGCCGTACGCCCAGTCCTGGCCGTGGCCCTGAAGCCGGCCCGCGACGGCGACGACGGTGCCGGCGCCGGCCGCGACGAACGCGACGGCGGGCAGTGCCGCGGGTCGCAGTTGGCGCACCAGCATGGCGGCCAGCAGGAACGCGATCGCCGCGACGCCGCCTAGGACGATTGTCAGCGCGGCCAGCGGCACCGTGATCAGCCAACTCCCGCCCGTCGCCGGTGTGCCGAGCGCCCGCCGGCGCCGACCGGCCGGTACCAGCGCTAGCACGCCGACCAGCAGAACGGCCGCCGCGCCGCCGGCGAGACCGGCCCGGTACGGACCGTCCGGCGTGAAGGTGAGCCGCACCGTCCCGCCGGAACCGGCCGGAACCTCGTACGCCTGCTGCCACCCGTCGACACGGACCGGACGCAGCCGCTGGCCGTCCATGGTGGCCGTCCACCCGGCGTTGCGGTTCTCCGGTACGACGAGCAGCGCCGTGTCGCCGGCGGCGACGGTCACCGTGCGGTCGGTGACGCCCCAGTCGACCACCTCGACCGCCCGCTGCCGGGCCGGTGCCGCCGACCGCGCACCCGGCGTACCGTCCGGTGCCGCCGAGGGCGCACCGGAGCGGTCCGCCGCACCCGGCGTACCGTCCGGCGTCGGTCCGGTCCCGGTGAGGGCGGCGGTGTCGACGAGGAACGCGGCGGAGGGCGTGGTGTGCAGCCGGTGCTCACCGGCGGCGAGCCGGACCGCCTCGCCGGCGAAGTCGTCGCAGATGGTCACCGCCAGCGGTCGGCCGTCGCGGAGGTCCGCGAGGGTCCCGGAGACCGACGTCGGATAGGCCACGCCGTCCAGTTCGACGGTGGGCCCCCGGCCGCACGGCTCGGTCACGGCGGCGTCGTTGGCCCCCGGTCGCGGCAGGTCGTCGAGCGCCGGTATCTCGACCTCCGCCACGCCCACCGGCGCCGGCCAGCCGTTCCCACGGTGGTCGGCGAGCGTCGCGACCTGATCGGTGACCCAGATATCCAGCCGGTCCGTGGTCCGGGCGGGGAACCTGACCCACCCGTCCGCGTCCACCGGCGCGACGGTTTCGCCAGCCGCCGTGCGCAGGACGACCGCGCGGGGCGCTGCCGAGACCGGCGCGGTCGAGGTGACCAGCCGCAGCCGATCCACCCGGCGCGGCTGCGCCCAGGCGAGGCGCAGGGTGGGTGCCTCGTCGACGGGTTCGGCGAGCCAGGCCGTGGCCGGGTCGCCGTCCACCGCCGCGTGGGCGGCCACCGTGACATCCCCACCGAGCACCGACGACGCGGACGCGGTGACCGGCGACGTGACCGGCGCGGTGGCGCCCGGCCGGGGACGCGCGGTCAGCCTCAGGCGGTAGTCGGCCGGCACCGGGGTGCTGAAGAACCGGTCCAGTCCCAGCGGCTCCTCGCCGTCGCGGGCCAGGAACTGGTCACACCGGATCTCCGTCCCGCTCGGGTAACAGGCGCCCCGGTCCTGCGGGGCCCGGCCGAACAGGTAGCTGGGAGGTGTGGTTGCCCCGGCCACGTCGGCCGGGGCCCGCAGCGCCCGGTGTGCGTCCAGACCTGGGATGCCGAGTTCGCGCAGGGCGACCGCGCCGCCGGCGTACCCGGGGCGCAGGGCCAGCACGGTGATCCGCAGGGTGGTGGTAAGTCCGGGCAGCGTGGCGAGCCGGTGCGGCCCCGGCGTGGCGGGCACCTCGCGGTCCACCGCGCCCTGGTCGGTCCCGATGCGGACGTACCCCACGGGCGAGGCGACCCGCAGGTCGTCCACGAAGTCGACGGCCAGTTCGTCCACCCGGCGGGGCGTGTCGAAGGTGACCTCCAGCCACTGGCCCGCGGGTTCGGTGAACGGATCGGACCGCCAGGACGTCCGGCGGTCCCCGTCCAGCGCCGCGAACGGCAGATACGATGGTTCGCTGGTGCCGGTGGTGTCGGCGAAGGCCCAACTGCTGGACGCGTTCACGGAGCGGACGCCCTGGTACGCCGCGACGGTCCCATGCTCCTCGACCTGGAACGGCGTGAGGTCGCTGCGGGCCCGGCGCTGGCGGGTCGGCTCGTCGGCCGCCAGCGTGTGGCTCACGTTGTCACGCATCCGGCCGACGTTCAGCTCACGCCGGCGCAGCCCGTCGGTGACGATGCGGGCCTGCCCGGCGGTGTCGAGGTCCGCCGTGTCGCCCGCGAACACCACCGGCTGCCGCCCGTCGATGAGCCCCTGCTCCAGCAGGCCGAGCAGCGACTCCGGTCCGCCGCTGACGACCGGGACGTCGGCCAGCGTGGTCGCCGAGGCGACCGGGACCGGCGCCCCGACCTGGAATATCTCGATCGACGGTACGGCCGCCGTGGCGTCGACCGGGCTGCGCCGGGCGTCACCGGCCCCGGTCGTCGGCCCGAAGGACGCCACCGGGGTGAGGCCGGGCGAGCCGGCGACCGCCCGACGGACGACAGCGATCGGCGGCGCTCCGGTGGCCACCCGGTCGTTGTCGTGCCGGACCAGCAGGTAGCGGTAGCCGGCGCGGGCCAGGAAGTCGGACAGCCCGGGGGAGCCGCGGCCCTGGGCGAGCACCGACTCCACGGTGTCCATGACCCGGATGTTGCCCTCGGAGCCGAGCGGGATCTGGTGCCGCGTCGACCACGGCGCCCCGGCCAGCGGTTGGATCGGCTCGTCGACGGTACGTCCCCAGGTGTTCTGCGCGAACCCGGTCCCCGGCACGACGAGGGTGCGGGCGGTCGGATCCTGGGTGGCGAGCCAGGCCGTCGCCTGCCGCCAGTGCGGCGGGATCTGGGACCAGCCCGGGCCGGGACGCAGCAGCAGCAGCCACGCCGGGGCGGCCGCCGCGAGCAGGAGGCATGCCACCACCGGTGCCGCCGGTACGCGGACCCGGGGCACGGCGAAGCGTCGACTGGCGGCGTGCGCGAGGCCGAGCACGAGCGGCAACCGCAGCACCGGTTCGAACTTGTGCACGTTGCGTAGCGGCGCAAGGGGGCCGTCGAGCAGGTCGCGGGCGCCGGCGGCGAGCGGGCTGTCCAGCGTCCCGAGGTAGCCGACCGTGAGGAGGGTCAGGCCGGTCAGCATGCCGAGGACGAGGAACCGCCGCTCCGGCAGCCCGCGCAGGGAGAGCCCGACGAGGCCGACCACGGCGACCAGCGCGGTGGCCGCCATCAGGCCCGCGTTGTCGATGAGCACCCAACCGGCCGGCCACCACGGATCGCCCTGCACGATGTAGCCGACCCACTGGTTGGTGCCGCGGATGGCCTGGAACTGCGACGCGACCGCGGTGGTCGTCGCGGAGGACTCGATGTAGTCCAGGAACGGAAGGCTGTACTGGCCGAACAGCAGCAGCGGAACGGCCCACCAGAGGCTCGCCCCGGCCACGGCGACGCCCCACCACGCGGCCAGCGCCGCCAGGTGCCGGTCCCACCGCCGGGTCGCCAGCCACAGGGCCGGCAGCACCAGGGCCATCACGACAGCGGCGGCGTTGATCCCGCCCATGCCGAACACGGCGAGCCCGGACAGTGCCGCAGCGCGGCGGGCCGATCCGATCCGATGGGCGGCCACCAACGGCAGCATCACCCAGGGCAGCATCACCACGGGGAGCATCTCGGACGACAGCGGCCCGATCTCGGTGAGCATCCGGGGCGCGAGGGCGTACCCGAGGCCGGCGAGCACCTGCCCGGTCGGGGAGCCGATCCGCAGCGCGCGGGCGAGCAGCACGACGCCGAGGTAGGCGGTGCACAGCAGCAGCGCGCACCAGGCCCGCTGGGTGATCCACGGCGGCACCCCGAGCAGGTCGCCGGCGGCGAAGAAGGGGCCGATCGGGAACAGGTAGCCGTACGCCTGGTTCTGCAGCTCGCCCGAGGTGGCCGCCGGGTTCCACAGATGCAGGGCGCGGGCCATGAAGCCGGCCGGGTTGACGGCGAGGTCGAGTTTCGTGTCGAAGGTGACCTGCCCCGGCCGTTGCCCGGCGGCGACAGCGACCAGCAGGAGGGCACCGAGGACGGTGCCCAGCCGCCGGCCGCGGCGCGTCTCGTCGCCGGGTCGGGACGGTGCGGATCCCACCGTCGTCCGGTCCCGCGTGCCGGCGCTCATCGGCGGCACTTCGGCGGCAGGCAGCTGAACTCGGCAAGCGCGGTGAAGAAGATCTGCCGGATCCCGGCCGGGTTCGGGGTCAGCGCCACCCGACCACCGGTGACGTCGGCGATCTGTTTCAGCTCCGCCGGATCGATGTCCGGGCCGACGCCGATGAACAGGATCGGCAGCGGCCGGCGCGGGTCGTGCAGCGCCCGCAGGTCCTTGAGCAGCGCCGCGCGGCTGATCCCGTCGGGATTCTCGTCCCTGCCGTCGGTGAGAACCAGCACCATGTTGATCCGGCCGGCGGTCCAGTTGCGGGTCCCGTCACGGTAGGCGGCGAGGGTGGTGTCGTACAGGCCGGTGGCGCCGTTCGGCTTGACCCGCACCCGGTCGAGCCGCTCGACGATGTCCGATCGCCGGGGGCCCACCGGGCCGACCGGGACGACCTCCCGGTAGTCGCGGCCCCCGTCGAGGTCGGTGGAGAACGTCCAGACCCCGATCTCGGTGGTGTCCAGCAGCAGCCGGACGCCCCCCTGCGCGGCCTTGACCGTCGCGGACAGGCGGGTGTCCCGCGTCCCGGGCACCTGCGCCGCCATCGAACCCGAGACGTCCAGCACGGCCAGCAGCCGGGCACTGAGATGCACCCCGCCCCAGGCGTTGAGCAACGCGACGGCGTCGGCAGCGGATGGTATCGGGGCCGGTGGATAGTCGGCGGCGCGGATTCGGCCGGTGTCGTCGACCCCGGCCGGCGCGGCACCGCCCGGCGTACGCAACCCGTGGCGGGTCACGGTCGCCGCGCCCTCGGCCGCGAGCATGGCTCGCAGGAACGCCGCGGCACCCTCCTGCGACCGGCTGGAGGACAGGACCGCGTACGGGTAGTCGGGGCCGGGCAGGGGTTCCGCCGGATAGACGGCGACCTGCTCCGGCCCGCCCCGCAGGACCGCGTACTCGCTGCTGACGACCGCGGCCTCGGCGGTGCCGGGACCGGCGGGCGCGGGCGGCGCCTCACCGGACATGCCGACGGTGCCGGGCGCCAGCCGGCGCATGGTCGCGGCGACGGCTGCCGGCTGGTCACCGGCAAGGGAACGGATACCGGCCAGGGCGCCGAAACCGAGCGGGCTGGTGGCCGGGTCCGGCAGGACGACCGGCACCGGCGCGCGGTCGGCCGCGACGAGGCCGGCCCAGTCGAGCCGCCGGCCGGGCCACCCCAGCCGGGTGGCCGACCGGCGGTCGAGCGCCAGCACCACGGGTGTGGTCGCCACCGAGACGCCTGTCTCGGGCACCTGGAAGACCCCGGCGTCGCGGGCGCGCCGCAGCCAGAGTGTCGACTCGGGCAGCCAGGCGTCCGGCGGCGGCGCCGGCGTCGCCGTGGCCGAGGCGGTGGGGGAGGGTCCTCCCGGCACGACCGCGGCGAGCCCCCTGAGGACGTCGGCCGACTCCCGGGGCTCGACCGTGACGTCCAGGCAGCGGTCGCGGGCGGCGAGCTGCTGGCCGACCTCCTGGGCCGCGGCGGCGACGCTGGGCGCCGCCGCGATCCGCAGTGTCGTGCGCTGCGTACACGCGGAGTCGCTGCGGGTGCGGTCGAGATAGGTCACCGCCGTCCAGCCACCGAGCACGGCGACGAGAGCGGCGCTCAACACGACCACCGGCCAGAACTCCGGTCGTCGTCGTAGGCCACTGTTCGCCACGGAACCTCCTCCGCCATGCGACCGCTTCGATCTCCCGCTCGGCGTTGCGGATCGTACCGGCGGCGCCATAGGGTGACGCGACCGCGAATCGTACTCGCCGGTAGGGGTGAACGAGTAGGCCATGACCAAGGTCGAGCGTCGCCACGTACTGTTCCTGAACTGGCGGGACCGGCTCCACCCCGAGGGCGGCGGTTCGGAGGTCTACATCGAACGGATGGCCGCCGAGATCGTGGCCCGGGGGTATCGGGCGACGATCCTCTGCCAGGCCCACGCCAACGCGCCCGCCGCGGAGACGACGGGCGACGGGGTGCACGTGCTGCGGCGGGGCGGCCGGCACACGGTCTACCTGTGCGCCGCGTTTGTCTACCTGGCCGGGGCACTCGGCTTCGGTCCGTTGTCGGGCCGGCGCCTGGGCCGCCCCGACCTGATCGTCGACGTGTGCAACGGCCTGCCGTTCCTCAGCCGGGTCTACGCCCGCCGCCCGGTGATCACCCTCGTCCACCACGTGCACCGCGAACAGTGGCCGGTGATCTTCGGCCCGACGGTGGCCCGCGTCGGCTGGTGGATCGAGTCACGGCTCGCGGTCCGCTGCTACCGGAGCTGCCCGTACGTCACGGTCTCCGAGTCGACCCGGGCGGAGCTGGTGGGGCTCGGGGTGGATCGGGCCAGGATCAGCGTCGTGTACAACGGCACGCCCGAGGTCACGCGGCGTCCGGTGGCCCGGACGCCGCATCCGAGCCTGCTCGTCCTCGGTCGGCTGGTGCCGCACAAGCGGGTGGAACTCGCCCTGCGGGCGACCGCCCTGCTCTCGCTCGAACTGCCCACCCTCGAACTCGTGGTCGCGGGGCAGGGATGGTGGGAGGAGCCGTTGCGGCGTCTCGCGACCGACCTGGGTGTCGAGCGGTGCGTCCGGTTCACCGGGTTCGTGTCCGAAGACGACAAGGACGCGCTGCTGGGCGCGTCCTGGCTGGCGGTGACGCCGTCGCTGAAGGAGGGCTGGGGGCTCACGATCGTGGAGGCGGCCGCGCACGGTACGCCGTCGGTGGCCTTCCGGTCGGCCGGTGGTGTCTCGGAGGCGATCGTCGACGGCGAAACGGGCGTCCTGGTGGACGACGAGGTCGACTTCCTCCGGGCGGTACGCCGGCTGCTTCGTGACAGCGACCTTCGGACCCGGATGGGGAGCGCGGCCCGCGCCCACGCCCGGCGCTTCACCTGGACGGTGTCCGGCGACGCCTTCGCCGATGTGGTGTCCGGCCAGCTTCCGGGGACGTCCCGACCGCTACCGGATCAGCGGGTGCCGTAGACGTTCGCGGCGGGATCCTCGTTGACCTGCTCGGCGACGTGGTCGGCGGACGGGTTCACCGCTCCCATCGTCGCGAAAATCGCGATGAAACCCAGCGCGGCACCGAGGACGGCCGCGACGACGAAGGTTGCCAATCTGGCCATGGGTGACCCTCCCCGGGTGCGTGATCCTGCGGACCGTACCACGGTGCCCGCGGGCCGCGCAGTACCAGAACGGCGACAATGATCGTCACCAGGGCGGCCAGCAGGTGGGCCAGCGCGGCGGGCCACCGCTGATGGCCGGTGGCCGGCACGTCGCCGGCACCCGGGTTCTCCCACAGGGCCAGACGCGGGCCGTCGAACGCGGGCCGCAGTCCGGACAGGACGGCCGCCGGCACCTCGGCACCAGGCTCCTTGCGCACCAGCACCCAACGCACGTCCAGCCGCGCCACCGGTTCACCGGCGGCCAGCACCGCTCGGACCCGGGCCGCACGGGGGCTCTCCCCGTCGACCGTCACGTCGCCGACCCGCAGCGCGTCGTTCATCAGCACCGGGGCGTCCAGATAACGCGGGGCCGGATCGCGGACCACCTGGCCGTGGTTCCACCGGTAGCTCTGGTAGCCGAGGAACGGCAACGACAGCACCTCACCCGGCGCGGCCGCGACCCGCGCCGACACCGCGTCCCAGTCGGCCGGGTAGCGCACCGGGCGCAGCTGGCCGGCGACGCCGAACGCCAGGTCGGGCAGGGTTGCCACCGGCAACACCACCGCGGCCACCAGCACCACCCGGGCGGCGGTGCGGTCCAGCCGGCGGCCCAGCCGGTCGGCCAGCACTCCGGCGCCGAGACTCAACCCGAGCGCCAGCAGCAGCGCGTACGGGAGGAGGAACTTCTGACCGTCGCGCAGCAGACCCGCGCCCGGCACGTGCGCCACGAGCCATTCGAGAACGGGCGTACCCGGCGCCGTGCCGGCCGCGGCCACCACGAACGAACCGGCGGCCAGCAGCGCGAGCCGTCCGGCGTACCCGGGCCAGCGGCGACGTAGCTCGACGAGGCCGACGGCGCACAGCGCCAACAACGCCAGGGTCGCCAGCGGCGTCAACGGCGACGACCGGCTGGCCGGCACGGTCTGCGCGTTCCAGATCCCGCCGGTGCCGGCGAGCGCCCCCCAGACACCGCTCCAGTTCTCCGCCCGGGCCGCGAACGCCGCCACCCCGTCCGGGTCGGACCGACCGCCGGCGGCGCTGGTCACGGCGGCCACCGCCCATGGGGCGCAGAGCACCGCGACCGCGCCGCCGGCCACCGCTGTCGCCCGGCGCCAGCCGGGGAACCCGCCGGGCAGCAGCACCGCGACCGTGGCCAGGGCGACCACCCCGCCGGTCGGGGTCAACGCGGCCGGTGCCGCCGCCAGCACCAGCCGGGCCAGCGCCCCCCGGCGGCCCGCCCGCACGTCCCGCGCCGCCGCCACCAGCCAGGGCAGCGCGGCGTACGCCAGCAGCAGCCCCCACTGCCCCAGCAGCAGCCGCTCGGCGAGGTACGGCGTCCAGACGTAGGCGACCGCGCCGACGGCCCGGGTGAGCGGCCGCCCGGTCGGCACCAGCCGGGCCATGCCGAGCGCGGCGAAGTAGACGATTCCCACCAGCGCCACTCGTTGCAGCACCCAGCCCGGCACGGCGAGGTTGGCCAACGACACCACCGCGTCCAGTGGGACCGCCCGCGGCAACGAGTCGGCCGGGGCGACCATGTCCCAGGTCAGCGGCTGCCGGGGGACGAAGACCATGTCGTAGCGCAGCACGTATCCGGGCCGCGCCAGCGGGGCGAGCACCATCGCCGTGATGGCCGCCGCCGTGAGGTGCGAAACCAGCCGGCCGCGCACCGGCTATCCGACCGGCTGCGGCACGAGTTCACCGATCTCGATCTCGTCCGTGCACAGGTTGGCCGCCGGGTCGGCGACAGTCAGCTCGATCCGGTCGCCGCCGCCGTACACCAGCAGGAAGATCGCGTTGAGCCCGCGCCGGACCTCGAACGACCGGGCCTCGCCCGGGCCGAGCCGGAAGGTCGCCGTGGTGTCCCGGTCGCTGAGGTACGCCACCCGCACGGCCTGCCAGTACTCGGGAACCGTCCCGGCCAGCGGTACCGTCACCGGGCGCCCGCCGGTGACCTGGTAGCCGCACCCGGGCGTCGGCCCCGGGCTCGCCTTGACACCCTTGACCCACGCGGGACGGACGGTGCCGGCGGAGTCGAAGACCCACAGCAGCCGCGCCTGCGTCACGAACACCGGATCCTGGTCGAGCGGTGCGAAGAACCGCGACTGCATGTTCCACGGTGTGGACAGGTAGGTGACCACCTGTTCGGGCACCGGCTGGTCCATGAAGACGGTGCCGGGGGCGGCGGTGGCCAGCCCCGCGCGGGCTGTGGTCAGGTAGTCCCGGCCGGCCTTCGACGACCAGTCGGTGGCGAAGTCCGTGCCGCTGTAGACGCTGCTCGACACGAGGAGCAGCACGCAGGCCGCCAGGCCGGCGCCGAACGCCCGAGGATGCGACCGGACCGGCGCCGGAAGGCCGGCGGCCGGATCCGCCGCAGCGTTTGTCGCCGGCTCCTCCGGATCGCCGGCGACCGGACCGGTCGGGCGACCGGTGGCCGCTCCCGCCGGCTGCGGATCGGCGTCGACCCGGCGCAGACCGCACCCGGCGACCCCGACGCAGAGGGCCGCCACCAGCAGCACGTCGGCGATGTAGCGCGGCACGAGACCGGCCACGCCGCTGAACCCCGACCCGAGCCGGGTGGCGCCGATCAGCCCGGCGGACAACGCCGCGTAGAGCAGCAGCAGCAGCCACCCGCGCAGCGCCACGCCGCGCCGCAGCCACAGGGTGGCGCCGACGAGCGCCAGCACCAGCACCCAGGACACCCGTTGCTGGGCGAGCGTCGGTGCCGCCACGGCCGGACCGTCCGAGGCGTCGAGCCAGTTCCACGGGCCGCCGAGCAGCCCGGTGGTGAGGGACTGCCCGAAGAACTGCTGGAGGAAGGTGGCCACCTCGCCGCCGGACGTCGGTCGGCGCAACGACGAGGTCGCCAGGGACAGGTAGCCGGCCAGGAACACCAGGGACACCCCGGTGAGCACGAGCCACGCCGGCCACCAGCGGCGGACGGCGGTCAGCACCGCCCGCAGCGGTCCGCCCGGCGCGTACAGGCAGACCGTGAGCAGGAAGACCAGGGCGACCACGAGCAGCGACTTCTCGAAGAAGACCAGGCCGAGGACGACCCAGAGGGCGAGCGCCACCAGGTGCCGACGCCGCCGGGTCCTGAGGTAACGCACCTGGGCGCCGATCGCCATGATCATCGCCAGCTGCATGGGCAGCAGGTTGATTCCCACCGCCCACCACGCGCTCACCTCGAGGGTGAGCGGGTTGAACAGGAACAGGCACAGCGGCAGCAGCAACCCCCAGGTGGCCGGCAGCATGAGGCGCAGCAGCCGGTAGAACGCGACGCTGACGACCGTCTGACCGATGATCATCAAGGTGGCGTACGGCCAGTAGTCGAACTCGGTCAGCCGGTGGGTCAGCCAGGTGAGCAGCCGAGCGGCCGGCATCAGGTGGTTGTTGTAGAGCGTGAACAGATGACCGGGGCCGAGGCTGGCGGCGTCGGCCTGCGAGATGAGCGGAAAGTCGTCCTGCGTCAGGTACCCGCGGGTGGTGATGCTGGCCCGCCAGACCAGGCTCCCGACGATCAGCAGGCCGGCGACGACGTGCAGCGGATCGCGGAGGATCCACGTGGGCAGCGCGGGTGCGGCCGGCGCCTCCCGGGTTACCACCGGCGCCGCGCTCATCGGTCCGCCTCCGGCCGGAAGAGGACCATGTTGACGTACCGGGGCCACGGCGCCACGACCCGCCGGGCGAAGCTCTGCCGCACCCGCCCGACCGCCTCCCGCTGGTGCGCCACCAGGTCGAACTCGGCGAGCGGCAGCCAGCGGTCACGGGGCATGACGTACGGCCGGTAGCCCCAACCCGCCAGCAGCTCCAGAACCGGACCGACCGGCTGGATCCGGTCCTCCACCTCCACCAACAGCAGCGGACGGTCCCGCCGGATGGTGTCCTCGGCCCCCCGCAACGCCGGCACCTCGTGGCCCTCGACGTCGACCTTGACGAACCGCACGTCGGTGAGGTCGAGACTGTCCACCGTCACCCTGGGCACGGTCACCGTCCGGCCGTCGCCCGCCTCGACCGACGACGTACCGACCCCCGGGCCGCCCTCGGGAAGGTGCAGCGTCGCGGTGCCGACCGAGTCGGAGGCCGCCGCCCGCACCACCCGCACCCGCGGGTACGCGGCCGTGAGGTGCGCCGCCAGTTCGGCGGCCGGTTCCACCGCCACCACCCGGTCGGCGAGCCGGCGCAGGCTCCTCGTCCACGGCCCGTACCAGGCGCCGACGTCCACCGCCGTGCCGCCACGCGGCGCGTACGACGCCAGCCGGGCGAGTTCCGGCTCCACCCGCGGATAGACGGCCCGGATGGCGGCCCCCGTCACGCCGGCCGGCATCGCCGCCGCGAACCGTGCGCTGAGGTCGGATGACAGTCTGCCGGACATGGTGAGGAACCATAGCCGCCCGGCTGGTCGTTGGGCGACGTGCTGGACCCGAGGTTTCCTCACCAGTAACCTGCACACCATCCGCGACGACGCCGCCCCACCACCCGGCCTCGCGCGGCGGACGTGTGAGGCGGCGATGACACCCACCCAGACCCCGGTCGACGTATGCGTTCTCGGCGGCTGCGGTCGGGTCGGCCTGCCGCTGGGCATCGCGCTGGCGTCGCGGGGCCTGTCCGTCGTCCTGTACGACATCGACGCCGCGGCCGTCGAGCTGGTCAACGACGGTACCCTGCCGTTCGCCGAACCCGGCGCCGCAGACCCGCTCACCGAGGCGCTGGCCGCCGGCCGGCTGCGGGCCACCACGGCGGCGGCGAGCGTGGGTACGGCGGACGCCATCGTCGTGGTCGTCGGCACCCCGGTCGACGAACACCTCAACCCGGACCTCGGCGCCGTGCCGCAGGCCCTCGAGCGGTGCGCCGAACACCTCCGTGACGGTCAGCTCGTGGTGCTGCGCAGCACGGTATATCCCGGGGTGACGGCGCTGACCGAGCGGCAGCTGGCCCGCCAGGGCCGCACGGTCGACGTCGCGTTCTGCCCCGAGCGGATCGCCGAGGGCAGGGCGATGACCGAGCTGTTCACGCTGCCGCAGATCATCGCGGCCCGCACGCCCGGGGCGATCGCCCGCGCCGGCGACCTGTTCCGCCACCTCACCGACCAGATCGTGGAGCTGGAGCCGGAGGAGGCCGAGCTGGCCAAGCTGTTCACGAACACCTGGCGCTACATCAAGTTCGCCACCGCCAACCAGTTCTGGATGATGGCCAACGACTTCGGACTCGACTTCGCCCGCATCCGGCACGCCGTCGCCCACGACTATCCGCGCGCCGCGGACCTGCCGATGCCCGGTTTCGCCGCCGGACCGTGCCTGCTCAAGGACACGATGCAACTGGCCGCGTTCAACCGGAACAACTTCGTGCTCGGCCACTCCGCCATGCTGATCAACGAGGGTCTTCCGCTCTACCTCGTCTCCCGCCTGGAGGACCGGTTCGACCTCGCCGAGATGACCGTCGGCATCCTCGGCATGGCCTTCAAGGGTGGCAGCGACGATCCCCGCGACAGCCTCGCGTACAAGCTCCGCAAGATCCTGACGTTGAAGGCCCGGGAAACCCTCTGCACCGACCCGTACGTCGCCGACGACCGGTTCCTGCCGCTCGACGACGTGCTGAAACGGGCCGACCTGCTGGTCATCGCCGCACCGCACGCGGACTACGCCGCGCTCGACACGGACCGCCCGCTTGTCGACATGTGGGGACTGACCGGACGGGGGGTCCGGGTGTGAAACCCCAGGTTTCGGTCGTCATCCCGGTCTACAACGAGGGCGAGTCGGTGGTCCGCTGCCTCGACCGCATCCTGCGCGAGGTGATGTTGCCGGCCGAGGTGCTCCTGGTGCACGACATGCCCGAGGACACCACCGTTCCCTACGCGCGGCAGATCGCCGAACGTGACCCGCGGGTGCGTCCCGTCCTCAACACCTATGGCGCCGGTCCGGCCAACGCGATCCGGTTCGGCATCGACGCCGCACGGGCACCGGTCGCCGTCGTCACGATGGCCGACGGGTGCGACGACCCGCGCCAGATCGACGAGCTGGCCCGCCTCGTCGACCGGGGAGTGGTCGTCGCCGCGGCGTCCCGCTACATGCCCGGCGGCCAGCAGGTCGGCGGACCACGGTTCAAGCGGATGGCTTCCCGCTGGGCGGGCCGCAGCCTGTGGCTGCTCGCCCGGGTCGGCACCCGCGACGCCACAAACAGCTTCAAGGCGTACGACACCCAGTTCGTCCGGGAGGTCGGCATCGAGTCCCGGACCGGCTTCGAGATCGGCATCGAGCTGACCGCCAAGGCCACCCGTCTGCGTCGACCCGTCGCCGAGATCCCCACCATCTGGCTCGACCGTCAACTCGGTGAGTCCCGCTTCGATGTCGGCCGGTTCCTCCCGAGCTACCTGCGCTGGTACTTTTTCGCGTTCGGGCGCCGGCTGGACATGGCTCAGCTCGCGGCCCGCTGGGCCGAGAAGCGGCCGGCCGCCCCGGCGTCCCAGGATTTCGAGAAGGCGCGATAGGAAGGGCGTTCCGCACGTGGCGAAGGTGCTGGTCACCGGTTCGGCGGGCTTCATCGGCGGTTACCTGGTCCAGGAACTGCTCGACCGCGGACACGAGGTCGTGGGCCTCGACAACTACTCCAAGTACGGCCGCGTGGCGCACAGCTACGACGACCACCCGGCGTTCCGGTTCGTCGAGGGTGACGCCCGGGACAGCCGGTTGCTGGCCGACCTCCTCGCCGACTGTGACCAGTTCATCGCCGGCGCCGCGATGATCGGCGGCATCTCGTACTTCCACGCGTACGCCTACGACCTGCTCGCCGCGAACGAACGCATCATGGCGGCCTCCTGCGACGCGGCGATCGCGGCCCACCGGGCCGGGCGCCTGCGGAAGGTCACGTACATCTCCTCGTCCATGGTGTTCGAGTCGACTGACACCTGGCCGAGCCGGGAGGGCGACGAGCGGCGCATCCCCCCGCCCCGATCGTCGTACGGGTTCCAGAAGCTCGCCGTCGAATACTGGGCCCGGGCGGCGTGGGACCAGTACGAGCTGCCCTACACGATCGTGCGGCCGTTCAACTGCGTGGGCGTGGGCGAGGCGCGGGCACTCGGCCAGGCGGAGGTGCTGTCCGGCAACGTCAAGCTCGCGATGTCACACGTCGTACCCGACCTGGTCCAGAAGGTCATGAAAGGCCAGGACCCGCTCCGCATCCTCGGCTCGGGTGAGCAGGTGCGGCACTACACCTACGGCGGCGACCTGGCGCGCGGCATCGTCGTGGCGATGGAACACGAGGCGGCGCGCAACGAGGACTTCAACCTCTCGACCGCCGCCTCCACCACCGTGCTCGAACTGGCCGAACTGATCTGGCGCAAGATCAAGGGCACCGACGTGCCGTTCCGGTATGTCAGCGACGATCCGTTCGAACACGACGTGGCGAAGCGGGTGCCGGACGTCGCGAAGGCCCGCGACATCCTCGGATTCACCGCCACGACCAGCCTGGACGACATGCTCGACGAGGTCATCCCGTGGATCGGCGAAGCCGTCCGCGACGGCCGCCTGTGACCTCAGCCGCCGCCGGTCACCGCGTCGGTGTGGCCGGGCCGGCGGTCGCCATCGCCGGCGCCGCCACCAACGCGCTCGGCTACCTGGTGCCCATCCTCGCCGCCCGGCAGCTCACCGCGGGTGACCTCGGGGCATTCGCCACCGTTCTGGCGATCGCGGCGATCGCCGGCGTACCGGGCCTCGGGTTGCAGATCGCGGTCGCGGTGCACACCGCCCGCCGGCCCGGCGCGGTGACCGCGCGCATCAGCTGGCTGACCGCCGCCGCGAGCGCCGGCGCGGTTCTCGCGTTGACCCCGGTGGCGACCGGTCTGCTGGACCTCCCGGTGACCGTCGTCCCGGCGCTGGCCAGCTACGTCGGTGCCGTGGTGCTCGCGGGCCGCTGGCTGGGTGAACTCCAGGGCCAGGAGCGCTTCCTCCGCCTCGCGGTCGGCATGGTCGTGCTCGCCGTCGGTCGGTACGGCGGTCTGATCGCGGGCCTGCTGCTGGGGGCGGGCGTCACCGGATCCGTCCTCGTCGGCACGGTCGTCACGCTGCTGATCCCACCCGTCCTCGCGGTGCTCGCCCGGACCGGCACGGACCTAACCCGTGCCGACGGGGTGACCGTCCGGCAGGTCATCACGGCGTGCTCGGCCACGCTCGCGATGCTCGCCGCCTCGTACGCCGACCTGATCCTGGCCCGGCACCTGCTGCCGGCGGCGGCGTCGGGCGGGTACGCGGTCGGCACCGTCCTCACCAAGGGCGCGATCTGGGCGCCCCAGGTCGTGACGGTGCTGGCGTTGCCCCGACTGGCGCGGGGGAGTCGGCGTACCCTCGCCGTCGCGGCGGCGGTGGTGACAGCCAGCGGCGTGGTGCTGGTCGCCGCGTCGGCGGTTGCCGGCAGCCTGGCCTTCCGCCTCGCGGGCGGTGCCGACTACGCGGCGCTGGGCCGCTACGCGCCCGTCTTCGCGTTGACCGGCGCGCTCTACGCGGTGGTGTTCCTGGTCGTCAACGCCCAGGTCGCCGTCGGCGCCCGCTGGCCGTCGGCGCCCCTCGTGGCCGCCTGCGTCGTCCTGGTGGTGGTGACCAGGTGGGTGGTGCCGCACACGTTCACGGCCATCATGTGGTGTGCGGTGGCTACCGCGGCCGGGACGCTCGCGGTCTCCGTGTTGTCCTTCCGCCGGTCCCGTCGGCGCCTGGTGACCCGCTGACCTGGCCGGCGAGGACGCGCTCGCCCCATTCGCCCCTGCCGACCTCTTCCGGCGCGAATCTGGGTTGTCCGGCCGGGGTCCGCGGGTGACCATGGTCGGCATGGAGCGGGGTCGCCGGTGAGGACACCGCTGCAGGGCGGGTTGCCGCCGACGGGTGCGGTGGCCGGCACCGTCGTGGAGATCGCCTGTGACGAGTCCGGGTTCACCGGGACCAACCTGCTGCACTCGGCCGCACCCGTGATCACGCACGCGAGTGTCGATCTGAGTGCCGCCGAGGCCGTCGCGGTGGTCACCGCCCTGCGGTCGAGGTTCCGGTTGTCGCCGAACGAGCTGAAGTCCGGGCAGTTCCTGCGCCGCCCGGGCGCGGGCGAGGTGCTGGACTGGTTCCTGGCGGCGCTGGACGGCCGCGCCCACGTCCACCTGGTCGACAAGGAGTACTTTCTCGTCACCCGGATCGTCGACCTGCTGCTGACCGAGCCGTCGTACGCGGCGGGCACCCGCCTGACCCAGGACCGGCGTCCGGCGGCCCTGGCCCTGTACCGGGCCGGCCGTCGGGCCGGTAACGACTGGGGCGCCTTCCTGGCGGCCTTCGTCGACCTGGTCCGGACCAAGCGCCGGCACCAGGGCGACCACCTCGTGGAGCGCTTCTTCCAGGCCCGGGACGCACTGGTACGGCAGCACCTCGGCGCGCCGGCTGACGCCGTGCTCGACGAACTCTGCCCGGACCACGTCCGGACCGTGTCGACCAGGCTCGACAACGACGACCGGTCGATCCCGCCACCGCTGGAACCGCTGCTGCCGGCGCTGGCCGAGACGGTGTTGACGTGGAGCGCCGGCCGGCGGCGGGTGCTGGTGACGCATGACGAGCAGAGCGCCTTGACGGCCGATCGGTTGACCCGCCTTCAGCGGGTGCTCGCCGCCGAGGGCGGGCCATCGGCGGCGGACGCCGGTGCCGGCGAGGCGCTGCCGGCCGGACTGTCGCCGCTGGCCGGGTTGGTGATGGCCGACTCCCGCGACGATCCGCGGGTCCAGGTCGCGGATCTCCTCGCGGGCGTGGCCCGCCGGTCACCGGGAAAGCTGGACGACGCCATGCTCCGCCCCGGCCTGACGCCATAACCAATCGACAACGGCGGTCCGTGAACAACCTGGGGTGGAAGCTGGCTGCGGCCATCGACGGCTGGGCGCCGGACGACCTGCTGGACAGCTACGAGTCGGAGCGGCATCCCGTCGCCGCCGACGTGCTCAACAACACCCGGGCACAGCTGCACCTGACGACCAACGAGCCTGGGCCCCAGGCGGTCCGGCGACTGCTGACGCAGTTGATGGACCTCGACGACGCCAACCGGTTCCTGATCGAGAAGATCACGGCGATCAGCGTCCGGTACGACGTCGGCGCGGGACATGACCTGCTCGGGCGGCGGCTGCGCGACATGCGGCTCAAGCCTGGACGCCTGTTCGAGCTGCTGCGTCACGGCGGTGGACTGCTTGTCGACCAGACGGGGCGGCTGTCGGTGGACGGCTGGGCCGACCGGGTCGACCACGTCGCGGACCTCAGCGATGACCTGGCCGTGCCGGCGGTACTGCTCCGGCCGGACGGGCATGTCGCGTGGGTCGGCGAGGACCAACAGGCGCTCGAGGTCGCGCTGGCCAGGTGGTTCGGGCGTTCGCGTGGCTCGACCCGACCGCCCGGTGCCCCCTAAGGCACGCATCCGCCTCGACGGACACCGGGGGACGCCGGCTGTCTCGCCGGCATCCCCCGTCGCCCACACCCGCACGCTGGAGAAAGCTGTCAGCCGTGCGTGAGTGCCGGCTCGAGATCGGACGTGTCCGCCGCCGGGCGTGGGGGGTCCGGACGCGTGAACAGCGCGCTGGGCCACCACATCCAGCGGCCCACGTCGAGGGTCAGCGCGGTCACCAGCACCGAGCGGACGATCATGGTGTCGAGCAGCACGCCGAACGCCACCGCGAAGCCGAGTTCGGCCGCGAACACCAGGGGCAGGGAACCCATCGCCGCGAACGTGCCGGCAAGCACCAGACCCGCCGAGGTGATCACACCGCCGGTGGCGGTCAGTCCGGTCAGCGCGCCGCGCCGGGTGCCGTGCAGCAGTGCCTCCTCCCGCACCCGGGTCACCAGGAAGATGTTGTAGTCGATTCCCAGCGCGACCAGGAACACGAAGGTCAGGAGCGGGAAGGAGGCTTCCGCCCCGGCGAAGTGGAACACGTGGTTGAACACCAGGCTGCTCACGCCGAGGGCGGCCGCGAACGACAGCACCACGGTGGCCATCAGCAGCAGCGGTGCGACGACCGCCCGCAGCAGCAGCGCGAGGATGAGGAACACCAGAACCAGCACGATGGGGATGATCACCCTGGAATCGCGCGCGGCCGCTTCCTGCGTGTCGAGAATGATCGCCGTGTTGCCGCCGACCTGGGCGTCCGCGCCCTCGATCTCGTGGACCGCGGTCCTGGCCCGGTCGACCACGCGCATCGCGGCCGGGCTGCTGGGCGCGTCCGTCAGTTCGGCGACCAGGACGGCCTCGCCATCCCGCACGGTCGGGGTCGACACGTCCCGGACACCGGGGACGCCGGACAGTGCGGTCCTTACCTGTTCCGCGAAGGCAGCGTTGGTCACGACGTAGATGGGGTCGCCGGACCCGGCGGGGAAGTGCCTGGACAGGATGTCCTCACCGACGGCCATCTGCGGCTTGCCGGTGAACTGGTCCCGGTTGGACAGCCCGTCGGCCTTGAGTCCCAGGACGCCGATCGCCATGACACCCAGGACGAGCGCCGTGCCGATCCACACTGTGCGCGGTCGACGGGAAACGACGGTCCCGATCCAGGTCCAGAGGCGCTCCCTGGCCGCCTCGGCCGATCCGTACGACGGCTTCACCGGCCAGAAGATCCAACGACCGCAGATCACCAGCAGGGCCGGCATCAGGGTGACCATGGCGAGCAGTCCGACGAGGATGCCGACGGCGCACGCGGGCCCCAACCCCTTTGTGGAATTGAGGGTGGCCAGCATCAGCAGCATCAGGCTGACCGCGACGGTCGCCGCGCTCGCGATGATCGCGGGACCGGAGCGACGCAGAGCCTGCGCCATCGCCTCGTGGCGGTCCTCGTGCCGCCGCAACTCCTCCCGGTAGCGGGAGGTGAGCAGCAACGCGTAATCGGTGGCGGCGCCGAACACCAGGACGGTGAGGATGAAGCTGGTCTGTTTGTTGACGGTCAGTCCGGCGTGCTTGGCCAGCAGGTAGATCACCGCTTCCGCGGTGACCAGGGCGCTGCCCGCGCTCAGCAGTGGCAGGAGCGGCAACACCGGGCTGCGATAGGTGAGCAGAAGGATGGCGACCACGACCAGGGCCGTGATTGTGGTCAGGCTTCCGCCACCGCTGAAGGCTTTGATCGAGTCGGACGCGTAACCGGCCGGACCGGTGACGTGGAACCTGAGACCGTCGGCATTGTCCTGACCGATCACGACCATCGCGTCGACGACCTCGCCGATGTCCTCCCAGCCCTTCTTGCCCTTGCGCACCTGCACCACGGTCTGGATGGCCGCACCGTCCTCGGACAGCACCGGACCCTGTGCCTGGCCCACTACGCCGTCGATGGCCGTGAAGCCGTCAGCATCGGCTCTGGCCTCGGCCATGTCGGCGTCGGTGACCCCGCCCGGGCGGTCGTAGACCACGATCGCGGGCACGGTATCGGCGGTCTGGAACTTCCCGGCCCGGTCGATGACCTCGGTCGACTCGGCGTTCCCGGGCAGCCAGGCCGAGTTGTCGTTCTCCTCGACGTCGCCGAGTTGGCCGGCAACCATGGCGGCCGGGATCAGCAGTGCGATCCAGAGGGCGACAATGACCCATTTCGCCGCCCTGCCACCGGGCAGGGCCGCCAACGTCCGCAGCATGTGAGTTCCTCGGTGTTCAGTCGATGTGGGCGAGCTTGTCGGGGTTCGCGATGGCATAGATTCCGCAGACCTGGTCGCCGTCCGGAGTGAGGTCGAGGACGATGACGGCGTACGGCGTGTCGCCGGCGTACAGCAGCGCCGATGGGTCACCGTTGACCCTGCGATACGTGATCTCGAGGCTGGTGCCGGGGCGGGGAGCGAGGGCTGTGACCAGCCGGGCGACCTTGTCCCGGCCCCGCAGCGGTCGCAGACCCCCCGCTCCTTGACCTCCGCCGTCGCCCCAGAGCGTCACCTCCGGCGCCAGGATCTGTAGGAGGGCGTCAAGGTCCCCGCCCAACGTGGCGGCCATGAAGCGTTCCGTCACCTGCTGCCGCACCCGAGGGTCGGGCCGGTAGCGGGGGCGTCGAGCGTGCACGTGCTCGCGCGCGCGGTGGGCGAGCTGGCGTACCGCCGAGGGAGTGCGACCGAGGATCTGCGCGGTCTCGGTGTGGGCGTAGCCGAACACCTCGTGCAGGACGAACACGGCCCGTTCCAGCGGAGCAAGGGTTTCCAGGACCACCAGGAGCGCCATCGACACCGACTCGGCGCGTACCGCCGCTTCGGCGGCGTCGTCCGACCCGGGACTGTCCGGGAGCGGGTGGACCAGCGGTTCCGGCAGCCACGGTCCGATGTAGGTCTCCCGGCGACGACTGATGACGGACTGCTGCGCGAGGGCCCGGTTCACCGCGATCCGGACGAGATAGGCGCGGGGATTGTCGACCCGGCCCGCACCCGGCCTCTGGATCCGGTGAGCCCACGCCAGCCAGGTCTCCTGCAACACGTCCTCCGTGTCGGCGACGCTGCTGAGCATGTTGTAGACGATGGAGAACAGCAGTTCCCGATGGTCGTTGAACGTTCGTGTCGCGCTGGTCACCACCGGTGCCGCTGCCCGCGGGTCGCCTTCGCCCGAGAAGGTCGACGAACCTGGTGAAGTGTGGGGCATGTGGACCCTCCCGTCGCCGTTGTGGATACGAGCCGTCCACGTACTCGGAATGTGACAGGCCCGCCCCAGATGTGATCGGGGTCTCGGCAACCATCCGCACCGCCACCGCCGATACCCCCGCCGACCGCGGCCAGGCGCGCCGCGAACGGACCGTCGAGCGTGCGTCGGCTGACGTGCTGCCGGGCGGGTGGCGGCTCCGTACGGGTACGCCCGCAGCGAAGAATCGGGGACGCGGTCCGGGGCACCACCGATGTGCGGCAATATCGACGCCGCCTACTGTCCAGCCATGAGATCGAACACTGTCGACACCCGCTCTTCGTGGCCGGCCCGCCTGCCCGCCGCCGGACTGGTGGCGGCGCCGCTGGTCTGGCTGGCCGGATGGGTGGTCATGCGTCTCGGCGGAAGTGCCGGACCCAACATCGGCTGGGACGTCGCGCACGCGCTCTGGATCGTCAGCTTCGTGCTCTTCGGAGCCGCCGCGTACGGCCTGTACCGCATGGCTGGCAGCTCGTCCACCGGGCGGGTGGCCCTCGCCGTCGCGTTCACCGGGGCGGCGACGCTTGTCGTACAAATGGTCATCGACCTGGCGGTCGGTTGGCGGGCCGCCGACAAGGCGGCGATGTCGGATCGCTACGACGAGGTGTTCGCCGTCCCCGGTGTGGAACTGGTCTTCTTCATGATCGGCCCGATGCTGCTCTTCGCCGGGCTGCTGGCGCTCGTCGTGGTGGCGGCGGCGCGGCACACCGTTCCGGTATGGCGGGTGTTGCTGGTCGTGACGGGGATCGGCCTGATGGCCGCCGGCCGACAGGCGGACGGAGTACTGCGGCTCGTCGAAGGACTGGGCGCCGTCCTGCTCTGGCTGGCGCTCGCCCCGCTCGCCGGCCGGGTCGGCGCGGCCGGCGTCGGCCAGGCTTCGTGGAGCGGCCGTCGTCGGACGTCGAGCACCGCACCGTGACGTTCGTCCCGGCAGTCATCACCAGCCGCGGTCGCCACCCCATCGGGGGCGACCCGGGTGGCTGGCACAGAAGTGGGCGACGACCGGTGCGCTATCGATGGTGGGGTTCAGCGGAGACCCAGGTCTTCGCTTGCCCTCGGTCAGCACGCCGATTCGCCCGTACGACCCCGTCGGTTGGCTCAGCGCAACGGGTCGGGCACGGTGACAACGGTGTACGGGGGCGTGCCGGGCGCGTGGTCGAACTGGCTGTTGACCACGTACACCCGTCGGTCATGAAGAGCGAGCGTGGTCGGGCTGTCGAAGGCCGGGTCGACGACCCCGGCGATTATCTTGCCGGTGGTGAGGTCGTCGTTCAGCCGGGCGACGTAGACCCCCTGACCGTCCGGTGCGGCGTAGTTGAGCACCGCGTAGACGTGGTTGCCACGCAGGACGAGACCGTCCGGACCGAAGCTGGTGCCACCGAGATCGATGAGGCTGGCTGTGCGGGTGGTGACGTCGACCCGGATGAGCGATTCGAGGCCCTGGGAGGCGACGATCAGCGCGCGGCCGTCGGGCGTGGCGTCGATGCCGTTGAGGAAGAAGTACTGCGCCGGCATGCCGGGCACCAGCGACCGCAGGTCGAGCCAGCGTTCCAACGATCCGAGGCGATGGCCGCGCAGGGCCGCCCGCCAGAGCACGGCGTTTGTGGAGTCGGTGACGTAGACGGCGTCGCGGGTGACCACCAGGTCATTCAGGAAGGTTTCCCCGACCGGACCGGAACTGCCGGTGCGCCGGGCCAGCAGCCGGCCGTCGCGGCCGTGGACGTCAAGGGTCGCGCGGGCGGCGACGAAGATCCAACCGCGGCGGTCCGGGTGGACGCCGGCGGCGAACGGCCGCTCGGAGCCGCCCGAGGCGAACGGGTGCAGCCTGTCCCGGGTGACGTGGCCGCGGTAGAGGTCACCGTTGCCGCTGCCGGTGACGTAGATCGTGCCGTCGGGCGTGATGCCGATGCCCTCGGGTAGCACGCCGGGCTTGTCGGAGACGACGTAACGGGTGGGTAGCCGACGCCCGGCGTGAGCGGCGGAGGCCAGTGGCAGCGGTGCGGCGGCGGCGCTGAGCGCGACCGCGGAGGCGGCGATGAATCGGCGACGGTGCACGGTGGGTCTCCTCGCGTGGATGGTTGGTCCCCGCAAGATACTTCGAATCCGAACCAGTTTGTTGCCTCGTCCCCGAACCGTTACCTGCCTACCGCCCGCCATTCGGGGTGACAGGTCCGGCCGCACTCGATCCGACCGCGCTGGCGGAGCCGGCCGCCGCGATGGTGCGGTCCACGGCCGCCGCCAGTTCCAGCAACGCCGCCCGGGTGTCCGCCAACGGCATTCCCAGTTCGTCCCGCAGCCGGCTGCTGAGCTGGTGGACCGGCCGAGTGGCCGCCATGTGCAGCCGCCGACCCTCGTCGGTGGGCACCAGCAACGCCGAGCGCCCGTCGCCTGGAGCGGGCTCGCGCCGGATCAACCCCCGTCGGGTGAGGGCGGCGACGTAACCGGACATGGTTGACGCCGGCTGCCCGGTCATCCGGGAGATCTCCGACGGGGTGGCCGGACCGACCGTGGTGAGCAGGCTGAGCATGCCGTACTCGACGGGTTTGAGCCCGGTCGGCCCGAGCGCCAGCCGCAACAGCTGACCGACCCGCTCGGCCAGCGCGAACACGTCGAACAGCACGCCGATCTGGTGCTCCGGACGCTCGCTCATCGTTCGGTCGGCCTCCGCAGTACGGTCACCGCGAAGTCGGCATCGTCCCGCCATGGACGCCGGTCCCAGGTGGCGAACCGGTGCTCGTGGCGCAGCCCGGCCGCGTCGAACGGTGCCGGCTCGCCCTGGGTGGCGAGGTCCAGTTCGGCGAGGTCACCGACCAGCCAGCGCGGCCCGGCATATGCGTGTCCAGGCTTCGTATTGGTCACCCAGCGTGTCGGTCTGCCCATGTCACCACCGTAGTCACCGTTACGCGACCGGGAACAGCCGGTCGAGTACGGCGCTGGCCAGGGCGGGTGCCCCGGTCAGGGCCTGATGGGCGTCGCTGCGAGCAGTTCGAGGACGTCGGCGGGTCGGTAGGCCACGACCCGGGCGTTCACCGGCGTCGGGGACGTGACGCCCCAGCGGGCGTGTACCGCCAACGCCCCCGCCGCCTCGGCACACCTGAGGTCCACCTCGGCGTCGCCGACATACGCGGTCTCGGCGACGTCGACCCTCATCCGTCGGCAGGCCAACAACAGACCGTCCGGTGCGGGTTTGGGCTCGGCGATGTCATCTCCACAGACCACGACCGGGAAGAGCCGGTCGAGACCGGTGTTGGCCAGGACGAGCGTCGCGGCGCGTCGGGTGGCGGCGGTGAAGACGCCGAGCCGGCAGCGAGCCCCGCGCAACTCGTCGACCACGTCGAGCACGCCAGGGAACGGTCGTACACCCGCCACGGCCGTCTCGAAATGGTGATAGAACACGGCCAGATCGTCGGCGGTGACCCGGCGGCCCAGGAAGTGCGCCAGTACCACCGGAAGGGCGCCGATGTGCCAGGTGGCGACCACGGTGGCCGGTGGGACCTCCGGCCCGCCCAGGCTCCGGATCGTGTCGGTGTACACGGTGGGGGCGGTCGTCATCGTGTCGACAAGCGTGCCGTCGAGGTCGAACACGACGCCCCTTCGAGCGCCGGGGCTCCCTCCGCCGGGGTCCGTCATGTCCGCGTCCCGGGCGAGGACGGAATGTGTCTGAGGATGGCGGTGTAGTCGAGGGAACCCAGTCCTGCGGTCTCCGCATCGGCCAACCACCGCTGGATGGCGCGAGCCAACGGTGCCTCCACCCCGCAACGGTCCGCGGCGGCCGTGATGAGGTCGGTGTCCTTACGTGCCAGAGCAAGCGGGAACCGCGGCGGATACGCGTCCGATTCAGTCGCCGCCCGGCGCCGGTCGACCTGGCCGGCAAGTGGGGTCCGGGCGAGGATCCGCCACGTGACGTCCCTCGGCAGGCCGTGCGCGTCGGCGATCGACAGGGTCTCCCCGAGCACCCCGATGGAGGCCAGCAGCGCGAGGTTGGCCACGAGCTTCGCCGCGGCACCGGCGCCGCTCGGACCGACATGGACCGGTTGGCCGAGCAGCGACAACAACGGCCACAGGTGGGCCGCCGCGTCGTCGGGCCCGCCGGCCAGCAGCGTGAGTTCGCCGGCCTCCGCCTCGGCGAGGCTGCCCAGTACGGGTACATCCATCAGCGGCACCGGCCCCGGCAGCGCTGATCGGAGCCGGGACACCGCCGCCGGGCCGATCGTGGACATGTCCACCACCATCGCGCCGTCCCGGATCGCCGTTGCGACACCGTTCGGCCCTTCGGTGACGGCCACCACCGCGGCGGGATCCGCCAGCATCAGGAACACCACGTCGGCGTCACGGACCGCTTCGATCGCGGTGCCGACGGCGCGTGCCCCGGTGCCTGCGCCGAACTCCTCGGCGCGGCTCAGCGTTCGGTTCCACACCGTGAGGTGGTGACCGGCGGCGGCGAGCCGGCGCGCCATGCGCCCGCCCATGGCGCCGAGTCCGATCCAGCCGACGGCCGTCATCGGCGAACCGTGGGACCGCTGAGGGTCCCGGCCAGGCTCCCGGCACGGTCCGGTCGAGTACCGCCGCTTCCGCTACCGAGGCGTACGAGATCGTCCATGCCCAGACTATATGTAGCCGGCCTACTCCCGTTCGAGATCCAATCGCGTTCCGGTGGCCGTCCGCGTGCGGTCGGGGTCGGGGCGGGCGTCGAGGTACGCGTCCAGTGCGGCGGCGCCGGTGAGCATGGCGCGGCCTCGGGCCGAGAGGCGGCCCTGCCAGTCCCGCAGGGCCGATTCGGCAGGGGCGACGCCGCCTGCGGAGCGGACCTGGTTGATCAGCGGGGCGATCTGCCCCAGCCGGTAGCCACCCCGCCGGAGTTGGTGGACGAGCAGCGCGTCGCGTACGTCGGCCGTGCTGTAGACCCGGTAGCCGGTCTGTCCGTCGCGGCGCGGCTGGACCAGGCCGGCGCGTTCCCATTTGCGTAGGGTGGCCGGGCGGATGCCGAGCCGTCGCGCGAGGGGACCGACGAACGTGTCGCCGCGTTCCAGTGGAACCGGGTCGAGGTCGCGGAGTGCGGCCTCGACGGCGCGGAGGGTGCGGCGGTCGTCGAGCAGTTGGGCGTGGCTTTCGTCGATGAGCCGGAGCGCGTCCTCGGTCGCGTTCCGGTTGATCGCCCGCATGATCGACGCGGCGGTCTGGTGCCCGTGGCCGGTCACGAGGGTGAGGAACGCGCGGAGCGCGTGTGCGTGCAGCGGGGTGTAGGCGCGGTAGCCGTGTGGGGTGCGGTCGGCGTGCGGAAGGATCCCGGCCGCCTCGTAGTTCCTGATCGCCTGGGTGGACAGGCCGTGCGCGCGGGCCAGGTCGACCGGTCTGAGTCGTCCACCACTGTGAGGGTGCAGCAGCACCGTGCCCGCCGTCGTCGTGAGAAGCGTCAACAGGTGGCCAACGATACCGGCGACGGTATCGGTCCGGCGGTCCGGCGGTAAATTGTCGGGCCGGATGTCGGATCGGGCCGACCGCCGGTCGTCTACCTGGTAGAGAGACGCACCGAAGGAGGACGATCGACATGACAACCGCCGCCAGACCGAGTCCGATCCCCGATACGTATCGCCGGGTCACATCCTGCCTTGTCGTGCGGGGCGCCGCCAAGGCGCTGGAGTTCTACGGCGAGGTGTTCGGCGCCACCGAGCGGATGCGGTTTCCCGGACCGGGTGGCACCATCGCCCACGCGGAGATGTGTGTCGGGGACTCCGTCGTCATCGTCGAGGATGAGGACCCGCAGCGGGACACCGCCGCGCCACCTGTCGATGGCCTGGCCGGTACCCCCGTGTTCCAGTTCATCTACGTCGAGGACGTCGACGCGATGGTGGCCCGAGCCGTCGAGCTGGGAGCAACGCTCCGGCGCCCCCCGACGGACCAGTTCTACGGCGACCGGGACGCCTTCGTCGTGGACCCGTTCGGGCACGGCTGGGTGATCGCGAGCCACCTGGAGGACGTCAGCGAGGAGGAGATGGGGCGGCGGCTCTCCGCCATGTACGACGGCCCGAGCCAAGGGAGCGACCGATGAAGTACGTGCTGATGTTCGTGGACACCGAGGAGTTCGCGGCGGACCTGGCGGCGATGAGTGACACCGAACGGGAACGCGCATACGCCCGGGTGCGCCAGTGGTTCGCCGACAACCAACACAAGATCACTCATCACCGGCACCTCATGCCGCCGCAGAGCGCGACCACCGTACGCCTCGACGGCGGCGAGCCGCTGGTCACCGACGGCCCGTTCCTGGAGAGCAAGGAGGTGGTGAGCGGCTACGCCGAGATAGACGTCGCCGACCTGGACGAGGCCCTGCGGCTGGTGCGGTCGTGGCCGGCCTGCCCCGTCGTCGAGATCCGGCCCATCGCGGCGTGAGCGGTGGCATCGCGTCGTGAGTGAACCCTCGCACGGCGAGCTGGCCCGCGTGGTACGTGACCACGCCGGCCAGCTCGCCGCGTCCCTGGTGCACCTCGTCGGGGACTTCTCCGCCGCCGAGGACCTCGTGCAGGACGCCATCGAGATCGCGCTGGGTCGTTGGCCGGTCGAGGGCATCCCGGCACGGCCCGACGCGTGGCTGTACACGGTCGCCCGGCGCCGTGGCCTTGACACCCTCCGCAGCCAGCGCCGCCACCGCGAGAAGCTCGCTCTCGTGCCCGGGCCGGCCGGACCGGAACCCGACGACCGGCTGCGACTGATCTTCACCTGTTGCCACCCGGCCCTTCCCCGCACCGCTCAGGTGGCGCTCACCCTGCGGGTGGTGTGCGGTCTCACCACCGCCCAGATCGCCAAGGCGTTCCTCATTCCGGAAAGCACCGTGGGTCAGCGGATCACCCGCGCGAAACGAAAGATCAGTGACGCCGGCATCCCGTACCGGATTCCCTCCGCCGGCGAACTCGGCGCCCGGCTGTCCGAGGTCCTCGCGGTGGTCTACCTGCTCTTCAACGAGGGATACCTGTCCAGCGGCGGGCAGCGGGCGCAGTCCCGCGACCTCACCGAGGACGCCGAGTTCCTCGCGACCCTGCTGCACCACCTGATGCCCACCGAGCCGGAGGTGGCCGGTCTGCTCGCGCTGATCCGACTGCACCGGGCCAGGGCGGCCACCCGCTTCGACCACGACAACGAGATCGTCCAGCTCCCGCACCAGGACCGCGCCCGGTGGGACAACGAGGCGATCGCCGACGCGGGTCGGCTGATCGCCCGCGCCGCCGCCGCCAGGCGCCCCGGGCCGTACCAACTCCAGGCGGCGATCGTCGCCTGCCACGCCGAGGCCGCCCGTTGGGAGGACACGGACTGGACGCAGATCACCCTCCTGTACGACATGCTCCTGCGTCTTGCCCCCTCGCCGGTGACCCGGTTGCAGCGGGCGATCGCCCTACGCTACGTCGCCGGCCCGGCGGCGGCGCTGTCCGATGTGGACGTGCTTGGCGGCGAGCTGGACGGCTACCACCTCTTCCACGCCACCCGCGCGGAACTCCTCCGCGACCTCGACCGCGGCGACGAGGCCCGGACGGCCGACGAACGCGCGCTCGCGCTGACCACCAATCCGGCCGAGCGATCCCTGCTCCGCCAGCGCATCAACTGGACCTGACCGGAAAGCGGGAGGGTGCCCACGTCGCACGGCCGGATAGCGCGGGTGAAGCCTGGATGAAGCCCGCCGCTGATGGAGTTGCCGCAGTCGAGGCCCGGGGAGGTCTGCATGTTGCGGCATCTGGTGGCGGCGGTGGTGGGTTGCCTGACCGTCGTTTCGAGCACCGTCGTACCAGTCCACGCGGCGCGACCCACTGCGCCGGCGGCGCCCGCGCCCACCACTGCGGCACCACCACCATCCACCGTGGATCCCGCGCAACGCGACACCGTGTTGCCCCACGACTGGCGATCGTCGCCGGACGTCGCGTGGACGACAAGCGGCGACGCGACCGGACTCCACGTGCTGGTGGCGGATTCCCGCTCGGGATACACGTGGCGCACCGCGGCGACGCTCACCGAGCCGGGGCTCGACACCGACCGGTGGATCGGCAACGCATGCCTGACCGGATCCGGACGGCGGATCGTCGTGGTCTACGCGCCGCGGCAGTTCACCAACCGGGCCGAGCTGTTCGACCGGGGTGCGTTCGCCGCCGTTGTGGACCTCGGCACCGGCGCCGTACGCAAACTCGGTATCGGCTCCACCCTCGCCTACTTCAATCCCGGCTGCGGCGCCGCCGAGACCGCCGTCCTCACCCAGGCCGGGCAGGACCTGGGAAAGACCCGGCTGCACTGGCTCGACGCTCCGAGCGGCCGGCTCTCGTTACGGGCGGAACTGCCCGGCCAGGCCACCTCGGCGGTCCCCGTCGGTGACCGGGTGGTCACCGCGTACGACGGAGGATTCGCCCAGATCGACCCCACGGGCCGGCGGTCACCGTTCGCGACGACGACATCGCTGCCGTTCCGCGTCCGGGCCGACGCGGGCGGCGGCGTCGTGTTCCTGCAACAGCATGGAAAGACCGCCCTCGCTCGGCGGGCCACGCCCGGCGTGGTGACGGACCTCGCCCGCGGGCCGCTGGGGCAGGTGGGCGTCAGCGGCGGCGCCGGCGGCCGGGTGTTCCTCACCGGTGGAGCCGTACCGATCGGGCCGCTGCCGGCGGGGGTGTCCCGGGTGGACGCCGCGCCCGCTGGTGATGTCTCGTCGCTGGGCCAACTGGTGGTGCGGCACGCCGCCGCCCGGGCGGGTGACCCGCTGCCCGCCGAACTGGCGCCGAGGGCCGACGGGCAGCGGGCCGTCCGGCTTGACGCGACGGTCGTCGCCACCCGACGGGCCGCCAGTTTCCTCGTGCGACCGGCCCCGGTCAACGGCACCGCTGCACCGGGGTCCGGCGCCGCGGCGAAGGCGGGTGTGCGGGCTGCCGTCGACGAGCCCTGGGACGGCGACCGGGCCTGCGCGGTGGCCCGCAACGACCCGGCCACCAGGGCCTACCAGCCGCACTGGAATCAGGTGGAATGGGCGGCCAACCTGGCGGTCCGGGACGCGTTGGCCGTCGGCCGACCGACCAACTGGAAGGGCACCGGCCTGCCGGCGTGGACGCCGCAGGGCATGTTCGGATCCATCGACCTGATCGGCGGCGGGACCGTGCCGCCGCAGATCCTGCTCGGCGTACTCGCCCAGGAGTCGAACCTCTGGCAGGCGTCCCGGCACACCGTCGAGGGGCTCACCGGGAACCCGTTGATCGGCAACTTCTACGGCCTCGCCGCGTCGGGTGCCGACGGATACGACCCGTCCGAGTGGGACATCAACTGGGCGAAGTCCGACTGTGGTTACGGTGTCGGCCAGGTGACCGACGGCATGCGGCTGTCCGACACCGGGATGACCGCTACCAAGAAGCGGGCGATCGCGCTCGACTACGCCACAAACATCGCGGCGGCGCTGCAGATCCTGCAGTCGAAGTGGAACCAGACCCGGTCGGCGGGGATCGTGATCAACGATGGCGACCCGCGCTGGCCGGAGAACTGGTGGGCCGCCGTCTGGGCCTACAACACCGGCATGAACCCGTCGGCGAAGACCGGCAACCCCAACGGCTGCGCGCCGTCGCCGACCTGCACCGACGCCGACGGCAACTGGGGCCTCGGCTACACCAACAATCTCGCCAACGCGTCGTACCCGCGGGACCGCAACGCCTTCCTGGAGACCGACCCGGACGACGCCCGCCATCCGCAGGACTGGTCGTACCCGGAGAAGGTCCTGGGATGGGCGGCGTTCCCCATCATCAAGGTGGAGCTGACCGACCCGGGGGAATGGCAGGCGGGCTTCGCACCGGCCTGGTGGCTGACGAACACCGACCGGCACAACGCCATCCAGCCGCCGCTGGACCTGTTCTGCACGGCCGCCATCCACTGCGACATCAACCGGGCCGGTGAGGCGTGCGCCCGCGCCGACTTCCACTGCTGGTGGAACAAGCCGGTGACGTGGAAGTCCAACTGTCAGGCCCAGTGTGGGTACGCCACACCAAGTTACGCGGCCGGCGATCCGGAACCGGCCGGTGCGGAGGGCCGCAACTACCCGCCCGAGTGCGGCCCCGGCCCGCTGCCGTCCACCGCGATCGTCGTCGACGACACGCCGGTGGCGCCGGTACGCGGCTGTTCCAGGCCCAACCTGGGCGGCACGTTCGACTTCTGGTTCGCCCAGGACGGGGCGGGGGAGTACCGGTCCAAGATCGACCTGCATCAGGTCGGGGCCGGCTGGGGGGACCACTTCTGGTTCAGCCACACCTGGAACCATCCGCAGAACGCGCACGAGATCAAGGGAACCTGGACTCCCAACCTGCCGAGAACCGGCTGGTACCGGGTGCTGGCCAAGCTTCCCGACCACGGCGCGCACACCCGCACCGCGCTCTACACGGTGTCGCTCGCCGACGGCACGACCCGGTCCCGTGTGGTCAACCAGTTCTCCCAGGACAGGCGCGGCACCTGGGCGGACATCGGCAGCTTCCGGCTCGCCCCGGGATCGGACGTCACCCTGACGAACCTCTACAACAAGGGCGACGGCACCTGGGACGTCGCCTGGGACGCGATGGCCTTTGTCCCGCTCGCCGGTAAGCCGTACACCTACGTCGCCCTCGGTGACAGCTACGCCAGCGGTGAGGGCAACGAGCCGTACGAACACAACAGCGACTTCCGGTGGCGCGGACAGGAGGACCGTTGCCACCGCGCGGCGGCGGACGCGTTCGCCAAACGGGTGTCCCACAACGGCGTACGGATCGCCGAGCACGCCAGAGGAACCGAATTGTACGAGTTCCACTTCGAGTCGTGTGCCGGGGCCACCACCGTCGCGATGACGGACGCGGCGGTGGACCGGCCGGACGAGAACACCGGCGAGTCCACTCCGTGGCGTGGTGAGGACTGGCGGTTCGGCGAGGAGCAGCAGCTCGAACGCGGCTACCTGGACGAGGACACCGACCTGGTGACCATCACCATGGGCGGCAACGACATGTCCTACAGCACCGTCCTCCAGGGCTGCGCCCTGATGCTGGATCCGTTCGACGACTGCCTGGACGACGGCTTCCGGCTCGAACGCAACGGTCGGGTCGACCCGCTGCCCCTGCGGCAGTACCAGCCACACGTCATCGACCTCACCATGACCAAGCTACGCACGGTGTACGAGGAGATCACCCGCAGGGCGCCCCGGGCCCGGGTCGTCGTGCTCGGCTATCCCGCCCTGTTCTCCGCTCACGCCGACCGCGACGTCGACTGCACCGGGGCCTACGGCACCATCACCAACCAGCATCTGGACTGGTTCAACGAGATGGCCACCCTTTTCGAGAACACGCTGGCCGACCTGGTGCTCGACATGCGGGCCGCCGGCCGGAACATCCGTTACCTCAGCCTCAACCCGGAGTTCGTCGGCCACCGGCTGTGCGAGCGGGGCGGTGACGACCCATGGTTGCACGACTTCAGCTACCTGGACCCGTCGTTCTCCGGAGCGTTCCATCCCAACCCGGAAGGTCAGGCCGCCTTCGCCCGTGCCGCGCAGCACGGCAAGGACATGGCCTAGCGATAGAGAGGAGCACCATGCTGAGAAAGCTGTCCCTGTTCGTTGCCGCCACCATGATGGCCACTGTGGGAGCGCTGGGCGCCGGGGCCCCGGCGTCCGCCGCGATCGCGCCGTCGCAGGAGGCGTGCCGCAACCTCGGCAACGGCAACCTGTGCATCCGGGTGGTCCCCGGTAACACCCTGGGCTCGACCAAGATCACGGTCTGGTACGACAAGAACGCCGGAGCGGCCCGTTACATCCGGTTGCGATACTCGGGCCCCGGGCAGGTCGGCTGGGACGAAGGCCCGTTCTGGATCTACACGGGCGACGTGCGCGGCTACATCTGGTACAACCAGTCCCTCTCACAGGGCTGCTACTTCGGCCAGTTGCAGGACCTCACCGACGGCGCCCTGGGTGTCACGAGCGGGGGGTACGTCTGCTACTGAGCTGACCGACAGCCCGCCGGCAGACCGGCGGGCTGTCGGTGTGTCCGCGCGCACGTATGCTGACGGCCGACGGCGCGCGGGACCGGGGAGGGCAGCCCATGAACCGCCCGATCGGCAGGTCAGGCGTGTCGGTGAGCCAGGTGGGCTTCGGCGGAGCCGGAATAGGAAACTGCTGGACCAGTCGGCGCAGCGGAGCCTGCTGCCCCGCTGCCGGGAGCGTGGCGTGGTGGTGCTGGCCGCCGGCGTGTTCAACAGCGGCGTGCTCGCCACGGCGGAACCCGGCCTGATGTACGACTACCAGCCGGTGCCGGCCACGGTGCGCCGGCGAGCCGTCCGGATCGCCGAGGTGTGCCGCCGGCACGGGGTGGCGCTGCCGCAGGCGGCGATCGCCTTCACCACACCCGTTGATTCCGGCTGCCGCTCGGTCCGCGCTCACGCCCTGCCGCCATGCCAGGAGTGCCACAACGCCGCGTACGCCCCACCGGCGCACACCAGCTCGTCATGGCTGCCCAGCTCGGTGATCCGGCCGTTCTCCAGGACGGCGACCCGGTCCGCGTCATGGGCGGTGTAGAGACGGTGCGCGATCGCGATCACCGTCCGTCCCTTGAGGACGGCCGCGAGGGACCGCTCGGTGCGGCGCGCGGTCGTCGGGTCCAGCGCGGCCGTCGCCTCGTCGAGGATCAGCGTGTGCGGATCGGCCAGGACCAACCGGGCCAGCGCCAGTTGCTGCGCGTCCGCCGGGTTCAGCTGCCGCGCGCCGTCACCGAGTTCGGTGTCGAAACCGTCCGGCAGGTCGGCGTACCAGTCGGCGCCGACCGCGATGAGAGCGGCGAGCATGTCGTCGTCGCTGGCGTCGGGTGCGGCGAACGCGAGATTGTCGCGCAGCGTACCGATGAACACGTGGTGTTCCTGGGTGAGCAGCGCGATGCGGCGGCGGCGTTCGGCGGGGTCGAGATCGGTCACCGGGACACCGCCGAGGCTGACGATGCCCGTGCGGGGCGCGTCGATTCCGGCCAGCAGACGGGCCAGGGTCGACTTGCCGGCGCCGGAGGGACCGACGATGGCGAGCCGCTCGCCCGGGCGTACCTCCAGGTTTATGCCGTGCAGGACGTCGTGACCCCCGGAGTAGGAGTACCGCGCGTCACGGACGGCGAGTTGCTGGCCGGGGGGCGCCGACGTGACGCCGCGCGGCTCCGGTGGGACGAGGCCGATGCCGAGAACGCGGGCCAGCGAGGCGATGCCCCGCTGCGCCTGCTCCAGGAAGATCATGATCCGGTCCAACGGTTCGATCGTCTGCTGGGCGTAGAGGGCGGCGGAGACGACCGCACCGAGGGTGACCCAGCCGTTGGCGAGGAAGTACCCGCCGGCGAGCAGCATCGCCGCGGCGGGCAGCGCGTAGCCGGCCTCGACGACCGGGAAGAAGACCGTACGCAGCGCCAACGTCGCCCGCCGGGTGCGCCACTGCCGCCCGACCCGTGCGGTGCCCTCCCGGATCCGTTCCTCGGTGAGCCGCAACGCCTCCACGGTCCGCGCGCCCTCGGCGGTCGCCGTCAACGACTCGGTCAGCTCCGACGCCGCCTCCCCCTCGGCCAGGTACGCCCGCGGTGCCCGACGCAGGTACCAGCGGGCGACGGCGACCGTCGTCGGTGTGCCGGCGAGGACGACCACGCCGAGCAGCGGATGGAGCAGGAACACGGCGCCGACGATCAGGAGCAGCTGGATCGCCGAGATCAGCACCGTTGGGACGACCTGGCGGACGGCGGTGCCGACGGTCGTCACGTCGACAGAGCTGCGGGTGGCCAGGTCACCGGTGCCGGCCCGCTCGACGACCGAGATCGGCAGGCCGAGCGTACGGGTGACGAAGTCCTCGCGGAGCCGGGCGTTGGCGCGTTCGCCGAACCGGTTGCCGACGTTCTGCGCGGTGCGGGACAGCAGGATCTGCGCCAGGACGCAGCCCCCGATCGTCAGCGCGAGCATGTTCACATCGGAGGCCGAGGCACCGGCGGTGACCCGGTCGACGATTCGCCCGATCAACCAGGGCGAGGCGAGCCCGGCGATCGCGGCGGCGACGTGCAGCACGAGCGCGAGGCTCAGCGAGCGCCTCTCGGCGCGGACGAGTTCGGCCATCGATTGACGAACGGTCGCCTTGTCGGCGACGGGCAATCCCCTCATCGCGCCGCCCCCACGCCGGCGGCGTCGGACTCGGACTCGTCGGCGTCGCGGGCGACAAGTGTCCGGTAGTCGGGTTCGGTCGCCATCAGGTCGTCGTGGCTGCCGACGGCGACGACCCGTCCCCGCCGCAGGTAGGCCACCGCGTCCGCCCGGTCGAGCAGCAGCGGAGACGTGGCGAGCACGACGGTGGTCCGCCCGGCCCGGTGGGCGTGCAACCGGTCGGCGATGCGGGCCTCGGTGTGCGAGTCGACGGCCGAGGTCGGATCAACGAGGATCAGCACGTCTGGGTCGGCGAGCAGGTGCTGCGCCAGCCGGATCCGCTGGCGCTGGCCACCGGAGAGGTTGCGGGCGCGGCCCTCGATCGGCTCGTCGAGACCGCGGGGCAGCGACTCGACGATGTCGTCCGCGGAGGCGGTGTGGATGGCGGCGGCGATCCGCGCGTCGGTGGCGCCGTCCCGGACCCGCAGCAGGTCACGCAGGGCGCCCGCGAACAGGTAGGAGTCGTGGTCGGCGATGAGGATCCGGGACCTCACCTCGGCCAGGTCGACACCCCTGATCGGCAGCCCACCCCAGGTGACCTCGCTCGGGACGTACCGGCCGAGGCGGTCGGCGAGCGCGATGGCGTCCGCCGGGTCCTCGGCCGCGACGCCGATCATCCGACCGGGCGGGACGGTCAGCCCGGACCGCGGGTCGTGCAGATCGGCGGGACCGGCGGGACCCGGCCCGGCGCCGGTCGCCCCCGCGTCGTCGGGCCTGATCCGCAGGACGGCGATGATCCGGCGCGCCGCGACCACCCCCCGGACGGCCATGTAGCTGCCTTCCAGCAGGAACCACACCGGGACCACCAGGACCGCGACGTAACCGTAGACGGCGACCAACTCGCCGACGGTGATCTGCCCCTCGGCCGCCATCCGCGCGGACAGCCAGACGATCGCGGCGAGGAACAGCCCGGGGATGCCGACAGTCAGCGCCTGCACCCAGCTGATGACCGCGCCGACCCGGTAGCCCTGCCGGAGCAGGCTCTGCGACCGGGTGGCGTAACGGCGAGCGAACAGGTCCCGGCCGCCCACGCCGGCGAGCACCCGTAGTCCGGCCACGATGTCCGCCGCCCGGGTGGTCAGCAGCCCCACCTCGTGCCGGTAGGCGGTGTCGACGATCTGCAACCGGCCCATCAGCGGACCCACGACGATCGCGCTCACCGGGACACCGAGCAGCACGAACGTGGCCAGCAGCGGGTCAACCGACCAGAGCACGACGGCCGCGACCGCGTACGCGAGGATCGCGCCCACGCCCGGGCCGGTCATCGTCAGCGCCCACGACGTCTGCGTCACGTCCGTACCGCCGATGGTGGCGACCTCGCCCGCCGCGACCTTGCGTGGCAGCACCGCGCCCAGCCGCGCGATGTGCCGCAGCACCACCTGCGACGAGCGTGCCGTCGCGTCCTCCCGAAGGAAGGTCATCGTCCGATGGCGCATGATTCCCAGGTACGCGAGGACGACGCCGGCACCGACGATCGCCGCGACCCAGCCCAGCAGCGCCCGCGTGTCACCGGTCCGCAGCCCATCGTCGATCGCCCGCGCGATCAGGTACGGCCGGCTCGCCAGCCCGATCATCCACGCCGTGCCGACGAGGCTGCCGCGCAGGGCACGCGGCCACTGGCAGCGGACCAGCCACCACAGGTACCGCACGGGACCTCTGGTGTCCGGGACGCCGGGGTCGGGGTGCGGCAGGCGTGGCGGCATTAACTCACCCTATCGATGGCCTCCGCACCGTGGCCTCCGGTTTACCGAGGGCAGAAACACGCTGTTCACATCGCGTCCGGTCGGCGGTTGTCCGCGCGTCGGAAGGCGCGCCGGTACGCCGTCGGTGAGGTGCGCATCGTCCGCAGGAAGTGGTGGCGGAAGGTCACCGCGTTGTCGAAGCCCGTCGCGGCGGCGATGTCGTCGATCGAGGCGGTGGTCGTCTCCAGCAACGTCAGGCTCGCCTGGATCCGCTGCCCGATCAGCCAGCGGATCGGGCTGGTCCCGGAGCAGCGTTTGAAGTGGCGCAGGTAGGTGCGGGTCGACATGTGCGCGTGCCGGGCGAGGTCGTCGACGGCGATGGGCCGGTCGAGGCGGCTCATCGCCCACGACATGCTCTGGGCGATCCGGTCGTCGTCGACATCGACGGCGACGGGGGCCTCGATGAACTGCGCCTGCCCGCCCTCCCGGTGCGGCGGGATGACCAGACGTCGGGCCACGGCATTGGCGGCGCTCGGCCCGAAGTCCTTCCGGATCAGGTGTACGCAGAGGTCGAGGCCGGCGGCGTTCCCGGCGCTGGTGAGCACGTCGCCGTCGTCGACGTAGAGCACGTCGGGGTCGACCCGCACCGCGGGGAAACGTCGTTGCAGCAGGTCGGCGTACCTCCAGTGGGTGGCCGCCCGCCGACCGTCGAGTAGCCCCGCCGCCGCCAGCGCGAAGGCGCCGGAACAGATGGACACGATACGCGTCCCTCGGTCATGCGCCGCCCGCAGCGCGGTGATCAGGGCGGGGGAGAACTCTCCGTGCGGGTCGTCGACTCCGATGACCACCACGGTCTGCGCCGTCGCGAACACGTCCAGCCCGTTTCCGGTGGAGATCGTCGCGCCACCGAGCAGCCGCACCGGCCGTCGACTCTCCGCGCAGATCGCCAGGTCGTACCAGTCGACGCCGAGTTCCGGCCGGGGCGTCCCGAAGACCTCCGTCACGATGCCCAGTTCGAAGACGGACATGCCGTCATAGGCCAGTACGGCCACCCGGGGACCCGTGCCGGTGGGCCGCGCCGTCACCGTCATGGCGCTAAGTTAGCGGATATCGGCACCGACGCCACTGCCAGGCTGCTGTGGTCCGCTGAACAATGGGGCGATGTCTTCCGTCCCTTCCACGGCCACGGCCGGCACCGGCGCCCGCCGTGACGGGCCCGCCGGTGGCCGGACGCCGATCCTCACCCGGCCCTTCCTGGCACTTCTGGTCGCCGGGTTCACGGCCCTGCTCGGCTTCACCCTGCTGCTGCCGGTGGTTCCCCTCTACGCGGCGACGGCGGGCGCCAGTGCGGCGGTGGCCGGGCTGACCACCGGCGCGTTGATGCTGGCCACCGTGGTCGCCGAACTCGTCGTGGCGCGCCTGCTGGCGGCGTTCGGATACCGGGCGGTGTTGGTGGCGGGAGTGCTACTGCTCACCGTCCCCACCGTGTCGCTGGCCGTCTCCGATTCGATTCCGCTCATCCTGGCGGTCTCCCTGACCCGAGGGGCCGGGCTCGGCATCGTCGTGGTCCTCGGGACCGCGCTCGCGGCGGAACTGGCGCCGGCCGCGCGCCGCAACGAGGCGCTGGGTCTGTACGGGCTCGCCGTCGGGATCCCGTGGATCGTTGGCCTGCCGCTGGGGATGTGGCTGGTCGACCGGGTGGGGTTCGCGCCGGTGTTCGTCGTGGCCGCGGTCTGCTCGTTGGTCGGGCTGGTAGCGATGCCCTGGGTGCCGGTGCGCCGGGTGGCGGTGGACCGGCGGCACCGGGGTGTGCTCGGCGGGCTGCGGACGGGCGGACTGCGGCGGCAGGTGCTGATCTTCGCGGCTACCACCCTGGCCGCCGGGGTCTTCGTGACCTTCCTGCCGCTCGCGCTGCCGGCCGGGACAGGTGACCTGGCGGCGTGGGCGCTGTTCGCACAGGCCGGCGCCGCGCCCGTCACCCGGTGGCTGGCGGGTCGGATCGGCGACCGGCTGGCTTCCCCTCGCCCGTTGCTGGTGCCGTCGGTGCTCGTCGCCGCCGTCGGCGCGTCCGGAGCCGTCTGGCTGGACAGTCCGGTGGCCGTGCTGGTCGGCATGGCTCTGTTCGGGGCCGGTTTCGGCGCCGCCCAGACCGTCACCCTGGCACTGATGCTGAGGCGGGTCTCCCGATCCGGATTCGGTCAGGTGAGCGCGTTGTGGAACCTTGCCTACGACGGCGGGATGGGGATTGGCGCAGTCGGCTTCGGCCTGCTGGTGGGGCCGGTCGGCTATCCGGTCGGCTTCGCCGTCGTGGCAGCGGTGATCTTCGCCGCGGTCTGGCTCGCCTGGCGGGACGGTGCCCTGGACGAGACGCCAGAGCCCGCGGAGGTCCGATCCACTACGACAACGGAGACACGCCATGCATGATGACTTGCGCCAGACCGTACGGCAGTTGATGCCTCAGGTGCGGCGAGACCTGGCTGACCTGGTACGCATCCCGTCGGTAAGCGCCGACCCCGCCGCCGCCGGGGCGGTACGCCGCTCGGCGGAGCTGACCGCCCGGCTGTTCGACGACGCGGGCGCGGCCGAGGTGGAGGTGCTGGCCGGCGCGGCGGGTGGACCACCCGCGGTGCTCGCCCATTATCCGGCGCCACCGGGACGACCGACCGTGCTCCTGTACGCCCACCACGACGTCCAGCCGGCCGGCGACCTTGCCGGCTGGACCAGCCCACCGTTCGAACCGGTGGAACGCGACGGCCGCATGTACGGACGGGGGACCGCCGACGACAAGGCCGGAGTAGCGGCGCATCTCGCCGCCCTGCGGGCGTTCCGGGGCCGGCCACCGGTCGGCGTCACCGTACTCGTCGAGGGCGAGGAGGAGATCAGCTCACCGAACCTGACCGGCTTCCTGCGCCGGTACCGCGACCGGCTCGGGGCCGATGTCGTCGTCCTCGCCGACTCGGACAACCTGCGTGCCGGGCAACCGGCGCTGACCACCACCCTACGCGGGATGGTGAGCTGCGTGGTCGAGGTGCGGGCATTGCGGCACGGCGCGCACTCCGGGACGTACGGCGGGGCGGCGCCGGACGCTCTCACCGGGCTCTGTCGGCTGCTGGCGACGCTGCACGACGACCGGGGCGAGGTCCGGATCGACGGCCTGGCCTCCTGGACAGCCCCGACGGTGGAGTACCCGGAGGACCGGTTCCGCGCGGAGGCCGGGGTGCTCGACGAGGCGCGGTTGATCGGCGACGGCAGCCTCGCCGAGCGGATCTGGGCCAGGCCGGCCGCGACGGTGCTGGCGGTCGACGCGCCCACCGTGGCCGGCGCGACGAACACGCTCCCTCCTGTCGCGAGGGCGAAGGTGGGTCTTCGGGTCGCCCCGGGTGACGACGCGTCGAGCGCATTACGAGCACTGACCCGACACCTGCGGGAACACGCGCCATGGGGCCTACGGGTGCGTGTCGATGAGGGCGACCTCGTCCAGCCTCACGTCATCGAACCGCGCGGCGCGGCATTCGACGCCGCCCGCGTCGCCTACCGCGCCGGGTACGGCGCCGACCTGGTGGAGATCGGCGGTGGCGGTTCCATCCCGATCGTCGGCGAATTCGCCGCCGCCTTCCCGGCAGCGGCGATCCTGGTTACCAGCCCCGGCGCGGACCCGGACAGCCGGCCACACAGCACCGATGAGAGCCTGCATCTCGGTAACTTCGAACGGGCCTGCCTGGCCGAAGCCCTGTTGCTGGCGGAACTGGCGTCCATCGACCGGTAGCCGGTGGGCCACCGCAACCATGTGCATGGCTCTGTTCGGGGCCCGTCATGCCACCGGGAAGTCGAAGTATGTGTCGGGATACGGTTCCTCCCTCAGCGTGTAGTGCCACCACTCGCAGTCGTACCGGTCGAATCCACAGCTCTCCATGATGGAGCAGAGGTGCTCCCGGTTCCGCGCCTCGGCCGGTGTGATGCCACGGGCGCCGTGGTGCGAGATCGGATCCATCAGGTCGTGGTCACCGCCCATCGGCACCAGTTCTCCCGTGGAGATCCGGTAGAGCGTCAGGTCGACGGTGCTGCCGCGGCTGTGGCCCGAACTGGCGGCCACATATCCGCGCTCGAACATCTGGGGCCGGTCGAGGTGCGGATAGTGTCGCGGCTTCGTCCGGCCGTCCTCCGGCTGCCGCGACCAGCGGACAAAGCGATCCACGGCGCGTTGCGGTCGGTACCCGTCCCAGACAAGCAGGCCGAAGTCGAGGGTCGCGGCCTTTTCCTGGGCCTGGACCAGCGCGGCACACAGCGCCCTGGTCCCGACGATCCGGTTCACCACGTACCCGTCCACCGGCTTGCCGGTGAAATTGTCCCAGGTGGCGTACTTGGCATCCCAGCGGATTCCCGGCACGAGTTCGTCGACGTAGGCGAAGCCGTCCCTCACCGGACGCCTCCCGGCAGGGCCAACCGCACGATCTGGTCGATCACTTCGGTGAGCGGTAGTCCGGCGGCCGCCATCATCCTCGGGTAGCGGCTGTACGAGGTCAGCCCGGGCAGGGTGTTCACCTCGTTGAGGACGACCCTCCCGTCCGCCATGAGGAACATGTCCACCCGGGCGAGCCCGCGACAGCCGAGAGCGCGGTAGACGGCCCGTGCCGTCTGCTGGACCCGCGCGCGAGCCTCCGCCGGGATGTCGGCGGGGACGATGAAGGTCGAGTTCTCCGAGCCGCGCTCGGGTTCAGCCTCCTGGTGGATCTTGAAGAAGCCGTGCGACAACGCGATCCGATCGACCTCGCCGACCACCAGGTCCACGCCGTTTCCCAGGACGGCGCAGCCGATCTCGCTGCCCGGCACGGCCTCCTCGATCAACACCTTCGAGTCGTAGGCGCGGGCCAGGTCCACCGCGCCCGGCAGATCCTCCTTGCGCGTCACCCGGCTGACGCCGAAGGACGACCCCGAGCGGGCCGGCTTCACGAAGACGGGATAGTCGAGCCGCTCGGGATCAGGCAACTCGCCGGTCGTGACGGCCCAGAACCGTGGTGTCGCGATACCCACGCTCGCGGCCACGAGATAGGTGAGGGACTTGTCCATGCACAGCGCGGAACTCTGCACGTCGCAGCCGACGTACGGGATACCGGACAACTCCAGCAGACCCTGGATCGCGCCGTCCTCGCCGAGCCTGCCGTGCAACACCGGCAACACCAGGTCCAGTCGGATCTCCCGATACCGCCCCTGCTCCAGGACGAGTAACCCGTGCACACACCGGTCGGCCGACAGCACGGCCGGGTGACCGCCCTCGATCTCCCAGTCCGCGCCCGGACCGGCACAGAGGCGCCACGCACCAGCCCTCGTGATCCCGATCCAGAACGGCTCGTATTTCTCGGTGTCGAGGCTCTTCGCGACCTCTTGTGCGGACTTGACGGAAACGGGATGCTCCTCGGTCGATCCCCCGAAGACGATTCCGACCTTCAACCTACCCATGCTGCTTCCCTTCCACGAATTCGACACAGTTGGCAAGACTGTTCTCGACGATGTCCCGCAGCGCGTGGTCTGTGTAGTACGCCAGGTGCGGACTGATGAGCACGTTCGGCATTTCCTGGAGCCGTAACAGCGCCTTGTTCTCGATGGGCCGGTTCCGGCAGTCGGTGTAGAAGACGCCCTCCTCGCCTTCGACGACGTCCAGTGCGGCGCCGGCCAGCTTGTCGCTCTCCAGCGCCGCGACGAGCGCCTCCGTGTCGATGAGCGACCCCCGCCCGGTATTGACGATGAACGCACCGTCGCGCATCCGCGCCAAACGTTCACGGTCGAGGAGATGATGCGTGCCGGCGGTGAGCGGAATGTGGAGGGTGACGATGTCGCTGTGTGCCAACAGATAGGCGAGTGGGACGTGGTGGGCGGTGGTCGCGCGCCGATTGTCGTGGGTCAGGACGTGGCATCCGAAGCCTCTCAGCCGATCCATGACCGCCGAGCCGATGCGACCCGTTCCGACCACGCCGACGGTCAGGTCCCGCAGTTCCCTGCCCCGCGCGTCACCCGATCGGTAATCATGGGCGTCGGCACGGCGGATGATGGCCTTCGCGTGCCGCACGGCCATCAGCATCAACATCAGCGTGTAATCGGCCACGCTGTCCGGTGAGTAGGCGACGGCGCCCACGCGAATGCCGACGCTGGAGGCGAACGCCACGTCGATGTGGTCGGAGCCGATGCTCCGGGTCGAGATGTACTCCACGCCGGCCCCCGCCAGCGCGGCGACCGTCCTTCTGGTGATCCGCGTCCGGTGGCCGACGCTGACGCACCGGTTACCCAGCGCCAGATCGACGTTGGCTTCGGTTACCGCCGCCCCGGTCAGGGTCGGCCGTACGCCGAACCGGGGCGCCAGCTCACGGAACAACGCGGTCTCGCCCGGGTCACATCCGTAGATGGTGACCCCTGTCTGGTCGGTCCGGGAAGACGACGTCAGCGTTCGGGCGCGGGAGGCCGCCGCTTCACCAGGTTCGCTGTGATCCATGTGCTCAGTAAAGAGAACACGACGTTGCGGGCAGGTACGAGATTTCGCATATATCCCTGATATGTTCCCGCCCAGGGAGCGCCCGCCGGATGGAGCTACGGCGTGCCGGGCAGCCGGACCGTGACGACGAGACCGCCGGTAGGTCGGGGGACGAGGTCGAGGGATCCGCCGTGTGCTCGGACGATGCTGTGCACGATGGCCAGCCCGAGGCCGACACCGGCGTGCCCGTCGGTGCGTACCCGCTCCGATCCGCGCTGAAAGGGTTCGGTGAGGGTCGGCACCAGGTCTGGCGGCAGCTGGCGGCCGGTGTTCTCCACCCGCAGCACGCTCGTGTCGCCGTACGCGCCGGTGTGCACCGTCACGGTGCCGCCGGCCGGATCGTTGTGGACGATCGCGTTCTGGACGAGGTTCGCCACCATCCGCGCCAGCAGCTCGGCGGAACCGCTGGTCGGGGCCGCCCCACCGGTGGCATCGAGCGTGACCCGACGTTGCTCGGCGAGGGGGAGCAACTCTTCGACGGCCTCCTCGGCGAGCAGGGAGAGGTCGACGCGCTCGTGACTGAAGCGTCCACGGTCGCCGCGGCTGAGCAGCAGCAGGGCGTCGGTGAGGTCGATCGCCCGGGTGTTGGCGGCGTGCAGGCGTTCGATGAGTTCGGTCCGGTCACGCGTCGGGTCCCGGCGGGCCACCTCCAGCATCGTCCGCGAGATCGCCAGCGGGGTACGCAGCTCGTGAGAGGCGTTGGCGGCGAACCGCCGTTGCTCGGCGACGTTCGCCTCCAGCTGCGCGAGCATCGAGTCGAACGCGTCGGCGAGCTCACGGAACTCGTCCGCGCGGCCCTCGATGCGGATCCGGTGGGACAGTGACCCGTTCGCGGCCATCCGGGTGGCATGGGTGATGCGGGTCAGCGGCGCGAGCATCCGCCCGGCCAGGATCCACCCGCCCAGCAGGCCAAACGCCAGCAGGAAGACCAGCACCACGGCGACCCGCGGGCCGAAGGCGCGGAGCAGGTCGGACCGGTTCGGTACGAACATTCCCGGGGAGCGGAAGCCGGACTCATCGGGTGCGGGTAGCCATGAGTTCTGGGTCACCTCGGGCACGTACCGCAGCAGGAACACCCAGACCGTGCCGAGGAGCAGGGCACCCGCCAGCATGACGAGCCCGGCGTAGCTGAGGGCCAGCTTGAGGCGGACACTCACGCCGGGCTCCCGATCCACGGACCCCTCCGTCACATCCCGTCCCCGGAGTCCGCGTCGATGCGATAGCCGACGCCGGGAACCGTGGCGATGATCCACGGTTCGCCGAGGCGCTTGCGCAGCGCGGAGACGGTGATGCGCACCGCGTTGGTGAACGGGTCGGCGTTGGCGTCCCAAGCCCGCTCCAGCAGGTCCTCGGCGCTCACCACGCCGCCCTCGGCCATGACCAGGACCTCCAGCACGGCGAACTGTTTGCGGGTGAGCGCCACGTACCGGCCGTCGCGGAACACCTCCCGGCGGAAGGGGTCGAGCCGCAGACCCGCGATCTCGCGCACCGGTGGCCGGGCGTACCCGCGTCTGCGGTCGAGCGCCCGCAGCCGCAGGACGAGTTCCCGCAGCTCGAACGGTTTGGTGAGGTAGTCGTCGGCGCCCAACTCGAACCCGGATGCCTTGTCGTCGATCCGGTCGGCGGCGGTGAGCATCAGGATCGGGATGCCGCTGCCGGAGGCGACGATACGCCGGGTGACCTCGTCGCCGGACGGGCCGGGGATGTCGCGGTCGACGATCGCGAGGTCGTACGAGTTGACGCTGAGCAGTTCCAGGGCGGAGTCGCCGTCGCCAGCGATGTCGGCGGCGATCGCCTCCAGGCGCAGCCCGTCGCGGACGGCCTCGGCCAGGTGGGGCTCGTCCTCCACGATCAGTACACGCATGCCTGCAGCTTATGGTCAGGACAGAAGGGGACTGATGGCGGCGTACCGGACACGCGGCGCAGCCCACGGCCGCCGGTCGTCGACCGGGACGCGCTCTGCTTCATGCGTCCATTGGCGGCGGCGGGCCGTTGCGGCGGCGTATGGCGTTTCCGATACGCCCGCGATACGGCCGGGATCTGGTAAGCGTCATCGCGCTGACCGCCGGCCGGCACGCCCGCGCCGCGCGCTGCGGGGGCCAACCGAGGACTCGGCTGACCCCCGTACCGACGGCGTGGCAGGACGTCAGCTGTTCAACGTGGCCAGTACGGCGTTGGCCATGCCCTGCTCGCCGGCCGCGTTCGGGTGGAACGGGGCGGCCGAGTTCTCCGGGATCAGTCCCTCGACCCATCGGGTGCTCTTGCTCTTGCAGGCGTCCCGACCGATCGACGGGGTGTAGACGTCGACGTACGTCGCGTTGTTGGCGGCCGTGGTGTTGGCGAGCATCGTGTTCAGCGACTTCTGTACGCCGCGCAGGTATGGCACGTCCTGGTAGGCGATCGGCACCTTGGGCCAGCAGCCGTAGCCGCTGTCCGGCAGGATCGCCGGGTAACCGAGCACCACGACCCGCGCGTTCGGGGCGGCGGCGCGGACCGACTGGAGCACCGTGGTCACCTTCGGCACGGTGGCGTCGATCCGGGCTCGCAGTTGGTCGGTGCCGCCGGCGGTGTACCTGTTCTTGCATGGCGAACCGAACGGGCTGCTCAGGCTGTCCTCCGCGCAGGTGCTGATGATGCTGGAGAAGCCGATGTCGTTGCCGCCGATCTGTACCGTGACCAGTGCCGTGCTGGAGTTCACCGCGTTGAGCTGGGGCGGCAACTGGATGCCCAACTGGCCGCTGCCGCCGTAGAGGATGTCGTTTGTGGTGGCCCCGGAGCAGCTCACGTCGGCGAACGACGAGGAGCGGGCGGACGCGGCGACCAGGGACGGGTAGTTGCGGTTGGAGCGCAGGCAGTTCAGGTCGGTCTGGGTGGGGATCAACGGACCAGCGGTGAACGAGTCGCCCAGCGCGACGTAGCGCCCGGAGGGCACCGCGGCACTGGCTGGCTGGGCGAAGGTGAGCAGCATACCGGCGGTTGCCGCGGCGAGCGCGGCCGTCCGAAGGGCAGTCCGGACGAACGGCAGGCGGGGACGGATCATGGCGCCTCCCTGGAGGGGGATCATGGGGGTGCCGTGATTCTGTCGGTGCTGACACCCGACGTCAATATCTATGACAATCTTTACGTGCCGGCGGCAATGATCATCGTCAGTGCACCGCGACGCCGAGCCCGGTCACCTCCGCGGCAAGGCCATCCGCACCCCGTGCCGTCCGCCGAACAGGCGCCCTCCCCGGAGCCGATAGAGTGGTGACAGCGTCGCGTGCCGGTGGCAGCCCGTGTCAGGCATGGAGGCGCCGGACTGAGGGGAGCACGACGATGATGATCGCCGTCCCTTCGCCTGTCACCCGTGGGTGAGGGCGAGACGACCAGGCTTGTCGCCTGGAGCCGGGAAATGCGCGCCGTCCACGATCGGTTGCGGCTGGCGCTGGCCGTGACGCGGCAGGCTCTCGCGGCCGGTGAGCCGGCGCGGCCGGCGACGCGTGATCTGCTGCTGTTCTGCCACGGTTTCTGCGCGGCGTTGACCGCCCACCACACGGGCGAGGACCGCGACCTGTTTCCCGCGATCGCCCAGGAGCACCCCGAACTGCGCGAGACGCTGCACTATCTGCGGCAGGACCACTCGATGATCGGGCATCTGCTGGCCGGACTGCAGGCCGCCGTGGACCGCTCCGCTCCCTCCGCCGAGCTGGACCGGCACCTGGAGGGCGTGGCGGCGATCATGGAGTCACACTTCCGGTACGAGGAACGTCAACTGCTCGCGGTGCTGGAAACACTGGCGTTGGACGCCGACCCCGCTGCTGTGCTCGGACCGTTGTGACGGCCCCAACGTGGTGCCTGCTTGGCGGTGGTCGACGACCGCTGAGGAACGCGATGCTCGCCGGCACGTGCCGGCGAGCCGGTCACCCTCGCGAGGCCGAGTCGAGTAGCCGGTCCAGCCCTGGATTGTCGATGTCCCTCGCAAGCAACCGCGCGGCGGCGAGTGCGGCCGACTCGCCGAGCCGGGTCCGGTGCAGATGGGCCCGCACCACAAGTTCCCGGAAGTCGCAGCGCGCGGCGAGCAACGCCAGGGATTCGACGAGTCGCCTCGCCCGGACGTGGTCGCCCTCGCCCAGGGCGGTGTCGACGGCCGCGTCCAGCACGTAGGCGCTGGCCCACTGGTAGCGGTCGGGTACCCGGTTGCTGATCGACCGGACATCGGCAGACAAAGCGTCGTCGACCGATATGTCGACCGGGTCGCCCCGGAACACGGCCGGCACCCCGAGGGCACGCCGCAGTTCCGCGAGCGTCCACCGCAGTGCGCCCAGCGGATCGTCGGCGTCACCGAAGAGCAACTCGGCCAGATGCCGCCGGCCGGGGGGTCGCTCCGCCAGCAGGAGGTAACCGAGGAGCGCCCACGCCTTCCGCCCCCGTGGCGGGGTCCGCCGACCGTCCCCCTCGATGGTCGGCGTCCCCAGCAGCCGCACCCTCACCATTCTGTTGGTCACTGCCGTACGCCGACCGCCTCCAGGTAAGCACCCTCCGCGAGCACCGTGCCGTCGGTGGCCCGGTTGAACGGTCGCGGCACATCGGCGAGATCGGCGATGAACTGGTCACGTCGGTCCGCGTCGAGCGTGTCGGCCAGCCGGGTGATCGGACCGTAGTAGCGCCGGAACCACTCCGCGAAGTGCTCCGGGGAGCGGTAGCAGAAGTCGAACGTTCGCGCGTTCAGCGACCGCCATTCCACCCGCGTGCCGAACAACTCGGCGAGGCCGCCCTCGGTGCCCCACAACATGGGTGACCGGACACCGGCCGGAGGTGGCGCGAACCGGGAGATGGTCCGGAACATGTGGCCGACGAGGCTGTCCGGAGTCCAACTGGCGAGCGCGATCACACCGCCGGGGCGGGTGACCCGAACCAGCTCGGTCGCGGCCCGTTCCTGATCCGGGGCGAACATCACCCCCACGGTGCTCAGCGTCGTGTCGTAGGCGTGGTCGGGGAAGGGCAGCCGTTCGGCGTCACCATGCGTGAACGTGACAGCCAGATGTTCGGCGGCCGCCCGTTCCCGCCCCTGGTCGAGCAGGTTCGCGGCGTAGTCGACGCCGGTGGCGTCGGCGAACCTGCGCGCGGCGGCGATCGCCGCGTTGCCTTGCCCGCAGGCCACATCGAGCACCCGCTGGCCGGCCCGTACCCCGGCGGCGACAACGAGGCGTTCGGCGATGAGCTGGAGTGTGTTGCCGACCCGGGGATAATCCCCGGCCTCCCAGCCCAGCCGCTGGCGGTCCTTGATGATCTCGAAGTCCACGATCTCGGTCTGCATGGCGAACCCCCTCTGTCCGACACCGGTCCGCGGCCGTGGCCGGCCGTGCCCATGGACACACTTCCGTCCGGGCGTGTGAGCAGGCGTGTGATGCCGGATAGCCGACAGGAACGGCCAGCGGGAGGTGGCGGCCTACGCGGGCTTCTTGACGCAGACGAAGCGCGGCTCGGCGTCGTACCGCCAGGTGAACTTCTGCCGCCGGATCTCCTGGCCTCCCTTGCGGAAGACGCGGTACGCGTCCTGGGTGAAGCCCACGCTGCCGGAGGCCGAGATGCAGGTGGGTCCGTCGGGCAGCTCCACGGTCTTCGGCGCGACGACGTTGCGCCGAGGGCTCCACTCGGTCTTGACGCTGTCGTACACCTTGGTGCTCCACATCGATACGGTGATGGAGTTGGCGGTGTACGACGTGTCGATGACGATCCCGTACTCGGTGTCGTTGCGGAACTTCATGTCCAGGTCCGGGTAGAAGATCGTGGACTCGATGACCGAGGGATAGCGGCTGAAGTAGTACGAGTGCGGCTTGTGCTCGACATCCTCCAGCCCGGCGTAGTAGGCGGCGTTGAACAGCGTGGTGGTGAACTGCGAGACACCGCCGCCGACTCCGGGCACCAGCTTGCCGTCGAGGATCACCGGCGCGTCCTTGTATCCCTGGGCGTATCCCCGCTCGCCGGTGTGCTTGTTGAGGGAGAACGTGGCGCCCGGCTTGACCAGCGCGCCGTCCACCTCCTTGGCAGCCTGCACGATGTTCTGGCTGCGTGGCGAGGACAGCCCGCCGGTGAACTTGGTGGTGAAGGTGGAGACCCGCTCCTTGATGCCGAGCTTGGCGATGTCCTCGGTGGTGGTGTCCGGCGCGGCGGTCCGCATCGTGCCGGTGACGGTGCGGTCGTCGGCCTTGGACAGCACGGGCAGCAGGTCCCGGGCGAGGGCCTCGGTGTCGACCTGCCGGCCCTCCGTCCCGGCGCTCACCACCGGCTTGCCGGACACGATCGCCACGCTGGCGTTCTTCGCCGCGACCTCGACCTTGCCCAGCGGCCCGGCGAGCGCGGCCCGCAGCTTCTTCCCGTCCACCCGAGGGTTGATCTTGCCAGTCTTGTCCGCGGTCAGCACCAGGCTCTTGGCGATGGCGGTGGGCGGCACGGTGACCTCGCCGCGGTCGGTGGTGACTGTGACCGGGCCGGCCACCGCGGGGGTAGCTACCTCGGCGACGAGCCGGTCCACCTCCTCGGCCGAGGTGGCGGGGTGCAGGTCGACGAGTGGCACCGGCACCGGATGGGCGCCGAGCCAACCGTCCCGCAACGCGCCGGCCGACCGCTCCGGGTCCAGACCTCGCCCCGGCTCGGGGTGGACGGCCTGCGGGGTGGTGCCGGAGAAGGTGATCGCCGGCATCGTCATGGGCCGGGCCTCGTCACCCAGCCGCCCGCGCAGAACCTCGTCGAGCTTGGCCGGATCGACGGCCACCACGGGCTGAACCTCGCGGGAGCCGAAGAGCACGCTTAGCGGGTTTCCCGGGGTCTCCGCGGCGGCAGCCACGGTCGCGTCCACGTCCACCCGCAGGTCGACATCGGCCGGCGACACCTCGCCTGCCTGCTCGCCCACCCTGACGGGGACCGGTGCAGACAGCCGGTCGGCCTGTGCGGACAGGCCCGCGCGCAGCGCCTCGGCGGCCTCGGCCCGGCTCTTGCCACCGAGTTCGATGCCGAGGACGGTCGTCCCGCGCGGCACGTCGCCGGCGTACCGGTAGGCGACGACGCCGCCCACCAGCAGGACCACCACGGCGACGCCGGCGGCCAGTAGGGTCCGCCGCCGGCCGAGCCGGCCGGTCCACGACCCGGGGGGTCCGGTATCCGCATCGGTGGGCGCGGCGTCCGGTGCCGTCGGCGGTGCCCCGGCGCCGGGTCGCGCCGGCCCGGCGTCCGTGCCGGTCCTCGCCGGTGGCACGGCAGGGAAGGTCACGGTCGGCGAGTCGTCGGCCGGCATTTTCTGGCTCACGGGTTACCTCGGCTTCGGGGGCGATTGGAGGCGGCCCGTGCCGCCCGCATCGCATGGTATCCCGATCATCATCCGGCGCCGACCACCGGTGACCTGGGCGCCGTCCCTCGGCTACCCTCCGTCGATCTCGGTGTGCGCACCGTCCGGGTCGTCGTATTGATCGACATCGGCCTGGCCCGCCGGTAGGGTGACCGGACATCGCGAGAGGGGTGTCCGCGTGGTTCGATCCGAGACGTCCGCCGGGTCCGCGAATGTCCGGGGCGGCGATGCCCTCGTCGTGTGGGGCGGCTGGGACGGCCATCACCCACGAGAAGCGGTGGAATTGTTCGTCCCGAGGCTCGAACGGGCCGGCCTGCGGGTCCGGGTCGCCGACACTCTGGATGTCTACACCGACGAGGACTACCTGCGGCGCTGTGCCGTGATCGTACAGTGCTGGACCCAGGGGGAGGCCACCGGCGAGCAGGTCGACGGCCTGTCCCGGGCGGTAGCCGGGGGTGCCGGCCTCGCCGGCTGGCACGGTGGGTTGGTCGACGCGTTCCGCACCAGCACCGACTACCAGTTGCTGACCGGTGGACAGTGGGTGGCCCACCTGGACGGGATGGTGACCCACACCGTGGACCCGGTGCCGGCCCGGACCGCCCACCCGATCATCGCCGGCATCGAGGCGTTCGAACTGACCACGGAGCAGTACTACCTGCACGTGGACCCGTCGAACGACGTCCTGGCGACGAGCACGATCGTGGACAACGAGCAGGCGCCCTGGGCCGCGGGCGTCGTCATGCCACAGGTGTGGACCCGCCGGTGGGGTGCCGGCAGGGTGTTCTTCGCCGCGCCGGGGCACGACCTCGCCGTCCTGCGGCACCCGTCGGTGTCCGAACTCACCGGCCGTGGCCTGCTGTGGGCCGCCGGCCTGCTCTGACGGTTCGATCGCTCGGGGGAGTCGATGCGCGTCGGCATCATCGGTTGCGGTTACATCAGCGACATCTACCTGACCAACCTCACCCGGCTGCCCCCGGTCGAGGTGGTCGCCTGCGCCGACCTGGCGCCGGAGCGGGCCCGGGCGAGCGCCGAGCGGTACGGCGTGCCCTATGGCGACACGGTGGCGACGCTGCTCGCCGATCCGGCGGTCGAACTGGTCGTGAACCTCACGATCCCGGCGGCGCACGCGCAGGTCAGTAGGGCCGCGGTGGCTGCCGGCAAGCACGTCTACGCGGAGAAGCCGCTGGCGACCACCGGTGCCGACGGGCGGGCACTGCTCGCCGCCGCTCGGGCCCGTGGTGTGCGGGTCGGCGGCGCGCCGGACACCTTCCTCGGCGCGGGCGGGCAGACCTGTCGCGCGCTGGTCGATGAGGGGACCATCGGAACGCCGGTGGCCGCGGCGGCGACCATGGTGTGCGCTGGACACGAGCGGTGGCATCCCGCGCCGGACTTCTACTACCGGGCTGGCGGTGGGCCGCTGTTCGACATGGGGCCGTACTACCTGACCATGCTGGTGAACCTGCTCGGGCCGGTGCTGCGCGCCACCGCCGTGGCACGGGCGAGCTTCCCGCATCGGACCACGCGGGACGGTCGGACCATTCCGGTGGAGGTGGACACGCACGTCACCGCGATCCTGGAGTTCGTCTCCGGCGTGACGGCCACCGTCGTGATGAGCTTCGACGTCGCCGCCAGCACCGTTCCGCACGGCATCGAGGTGTACGGGTCGACGGGCACGATCGCGTTGGCCGACCCGAACCTGTTCACGGGCCCGGTGCTGCTCGGTCGGGGCGACGCGGGCTGGCAGGACGTGCCGCTCCGGTCGGATCTGACCGGCAACGAGCGCGGGATCGGGGTGGCCGAGATGGCCGAGGCCATCGAGGCGGGCCGGGAGCCGCGGGCCGGCGGCGAACTGGCCCAGCACGTGCTGGACACCATGGAGGCGATCCTGGCCGCCGCGCGGCTGGGCAGCCGGGTGGATGTCGGCTCGACGTGCCACCGGCCGGAGCCGTTCACCGGGCTGCTCCGCGCCTGACGGTTCCGGCACCGGGGGATCGGGTCAGCCGGTGATCCGGCCGACCAGCGCCTTGGTCACCTCGGGAGTGCCGGCCGTGCCGCCCAGGTCGGGGGTACGGGTTTCCGGCGTCCGTAGGGTCGCCTCGATCGCCGACACCACCTTCCGGGCTGCCGCGTCGTGACCGAGGTGGTCGAGCATCAACGCGACCGACCACACCGCCCCGATAGGGTTGGCGACGCCCTGCCCGGCGATGTCCGGCGCGGAGCCGTGCACCGGTTCGAACATCGACGGGTACGTCCGGGTCGGGTCGAGGTTGCCCGAGGGGGCGATGCCGATGGAGCCGGCGACGGCGGCGCCGAGGTCGCTGAGGATGTCACCGAACAGGTTGGACGCCACAACGACGTCGAGGCGTTCGGGTTGCAGCACGAACTTCGCCGCCAGCGCGTCGATGTGTTCGGCGCGCCATTCGACGTCGGGGAACCCGGCGGACCGCTCGGTGACCACCTCGTCCCAGAACGGCATGGTGTGCACGATGCCGTTCGACTTGGTCGCCGAGACGAGCCGGCCCCGGCGGCCCCGGGCGAGCGAGAAGGCGTAGTCGGCGATCCGGGTGATGCCGGCGCGGGTGAAGACCGCCTCCTGCACCGCCAACTCCTCGGGCTGACCCCGGCCGAGCCGGCCACCGATCTCGCTGTACTCACCCTCCACGTTCTCCCGTACGACCACGAAGTCCACGTCGGTGGCGGCCCGCAGTGGGCTCGCCACCCCGTCGAACACCCGGATCGGCCGCAGGTTGACGTACTGGCGGAAGGTGCGCCGGATCGGGATCAGCAGCCCCCACAGCGAGACGTGGTCCGGGACGCCGGGCCAGCCGACCGCGCCGAGCAGGATGGCGTCGACCGGCCGGAGCAGGTCCAGCCCGTCGGCCGGCATCATGGCGCCCTCCCTGGCGTAGCGTTCGCACGACCAGTCGTACTCGTCGTAGTCGAACGCGATGCCGTGCCGGCCGGCGACGGCGTCGAGCACGGCCCGCGCGGACGTGATGACCTCGGGTCCGATCCCGTCGCCGGGGATGACGGCGATCCGGTGCCTCATCGGCCGATCCCGACCAGCGCGATCATCAGGGGCAGCAGCACGAAGATGAGGATCGCCCCGATGACGTCGAACGAGGCCCCGGACCTGATCATCCTGGTGATCGGCACCACGCCGGAGCCGTAGACCACGGCGTTCTGCGGGGTCGACACGGGGAGCATGAAGCCGAACGACGCGGCGAATGTGGCGGCCAGTGCCGGCACGAACGGATCGACCCCGGCGGCCACCGCGACCGGAATGATGATCGGCACCACCACGGCGGCGGAGGCCGTGTTGCTTGTCGTCTCGGAGATGATGATGGCCAGCAGTACGGCGAACGCGGTGATCGCCAGTACGCTGGTCAGGCCGAGCCAGTCGGCGCTGGCGGTGCCGATCGTCTTGGCCAGCCCGGTGTCGTCGAGCAGCGCGCCGAAGATGATGCCGGTGCCGAAGAGCAGGATGGTGCCCCAGTCGATGCGGGCCGCGTCGCTCCAGGTCAGCGTGTACTCCCGGTTTCCCCAGTTGGTCGGGAGCAGGAACAGCAACGCGGCGCCGAGCACGGCCACGACGCCCTCGTTGAGTCGACCGCTGATCGTCTCGTACACCGCGGAGTCGGTGCCGGCGATCAGGGCGACCAGGCCCGGGAGGATCCACAGGGTGACGGTGAAGCCGAACGCGATGAGCGTGTTCTTCTCCGCCCGCGACAGCGGTCCGAGCCGGGCCCGCTCGGCGGCGACGTACTCCTCGACACCCTCGATGCGCCGGATCTCGGGCTTGTTCAGCAGCAGCAGGATCGTCGCCAGGGCCAGGAACATGACCAGGCAGATGGGGAACGCGACGGCCATCCACGCCGCGAACGAGATGCGTTCGCCGGTGGCCTCCTCGATCAGCCCGCGGCCGATCAGGTTGGGCGGCGAACCGACGGGCGTGAGCAGGCCGCCGACGCTGGCGCCGTAGGCGAGCATCAGCATGAGCGCGAAGCCGACCCGCAGCCGGGTGGGATCCCAGCCGGGCCCGGCCAGCCCGCGGGCCTGGAGCAGCTTGGCGATGACGGCCAGGATGCCCAGCGCGGTGGGCAACAGCATGGCGACGGTGGCGGTGTTGGAGACGAACGCCGACAGCAGGGCGGTGATCACACCGAACGCGACGATCACCCGGCCGGTGGTCTTGCCGACGCCCGGCAGCGACAGGATGCGGAACGCGAACCGGTGCGCGAGGCCGTGTTTGAGCATGGCCTGGGCGAGGATGAACGCGCCGATGAAGGTGAAGACGGTGGAGGATCCGAACGGCGACAACGCGTCCGCGGCGGAGGCGACCCCCATCAGCACGACAGCGGCCACGCCGAGCAGGCCGCCCACCGGAATGGGCACCGCCTCGGTGATCCACAGGACGATCACGCCGATCAGGATTCCGGCCAGGGTGTGCTGCCGGGCCGGCATGTCCAGCGGCAACGCGAGGAAGATCAACGCCAGCGCGGGCGCGAGGAAGAGCCCGAGGGTGCGTCGACGCTTCTCGAATCGTTCCTCGGTGTCGGAGAGACGCTGCTCGGCCAGGCCGCGATAGGTCGTCCCGCCGAGTAACGCCTTGTCGACGTCGACCTGGGACCCGCCGTCGGCTGCCGGGCCGGATCCGCCGGCATCGACAGTGGCCTGTCCACCCCGTCCCTCGCCATCGATGTCAGCCATCGACACAGCATGCCGGTGTTGGTTGACCGGCACAACCGCTGGCGGCGCGGCGCCCGCCGTGAAGGTGGTTGACATCCCCGCTAGTTACTCTCAAACTGAGTCTTACTCGTACTGAGGAGGACACGGTGGAGGAGCGGTTTCTCGCCGGGTACGACCCGGACAGCTACCCCCGGGTTGCCGTCACGGTCGACATCGTGGCGCTGACCATTCGCGACGGGGAGCTGAACCTCCTGCTCATCCAGCGCGCCGAGGCACCGTTCGCCGGCCTGTGGGCGCTGCCCGGCGGCTTCGTCCGCCCGGCCGAGGACCTGGCCGGCGCCGCCCGCCGGGAACTGGCAGAGGAGACCGGCCTCGACGCCGACCGGCTCGGCCGCACCCACATCGAGCAACTCGCCAGCTACGGCACACCCGACCGGGACCCCCGGATGCGCGTCATCTCGGTGGCCCACCTCGCGTTCGCGCCGGACCTGCCGGCCCCCAACGCCGGAACCGACGCCGGTGACGCCGAATGGCTGCCGGTCTCCGCGCTGCCGACCCGGCACCTCGCCTTCGACCACGACCGGATCGTCGCCGATGGCCTGGAACGGGCCCGCTCCAAGCTGGAATACACCCCGCTCGCCACCCGGTTCGTCGCCGACGAGTTCACCATCGCCGACCTGCGGTCCGTCTACGAGACGGTGTGGGGCCACCCGCTGCACGCCGCCAACTTCCACCGCAAGGTGCTCTCCGTGCCCGGGCTCGTCGAGAGCACCGGCCGGACCACGGAGCGCGGCGGCGCCAAGGGCGGCCCCCGGGCCCGGCTCTACCGCGCCGGCGATGCCCGCCTGCTGCACCCCGCGCTGCTGCGACCGGCCCGGGAGGAGACGATCCGATGAGACTCCTCGACGCCATCTCCCACGTCAGCAGGGCCGTCACCGACGACGACCTCTTCGGCCGCGACGACCCGCGCCGGCGCTACCGCGAACTCGCCGCGGCCCTGCACCCGGACCGCACCACCGCCGCCGCCGAGCCGGTGCGCCGGGCCGCCACCGCCGCGTTCGTCACCCTCACCGGGCGGTGGCGGGAGCGGGACCGGCCGACCATCCACGGGTACGTCCTCGGTCCGCGCGCCCACACCGGCGACATCGCCGACCTGTACGACGTGGGTGCCGACCGGCTGCTCAAGCTGACCCGGGATCCGGCCAACAACGACCTGGCCGCCCGCGAACAGGTCGCCCTACGGCGCATCGAACGCGACGGCGACCCGCGGTACCTGCCGTACGTGCCGCGACTGGTGGACACCTTCCGGCACCGCGACGACACCGGAGCCGAACGCCGGGTGAGCGTGCTCGCCACCGTACCCGGGCTGCACAGCCTCACCGAGGTGCGGCGCCGGCGGCCCGGCGGCCTGGACCCGCGCGATGCCGCCTGGATGTGGCGGCGGCTGCTTGTCGCGCTGGGCCTGGCCCACCGGGCGGGTGTGGTGCACGGCGCGGTGCTGCCCGACCATGTTCTCGTCCAGCCCGCCGACCACGGCGTGGTGCTGGTCGGCTGGGGTGCCTCGGTGGCCGACCCCGGCGACGTCGTGCCGGTCCTGGTGCCGGGCTATCAGGACTGGTACCCGGCCGAGGTCGGGCGGCGGCAACCGCCCGGCCCCGGCACCGACATCGCGATGGCGGCGCGCTGCATGAGCACCCTGATGGGCACCGGTGCGCCGCCCGCGCTGCGTGCCTTCGCCACCGGCTGCGCCGCTCCCCGCCTCGACCAGCGTCCCGACGACGCGTGGCGGCTGCTCGGCGAACTCGACGAACTGCTCGACCGGCTCTACGGGCCACGCACCTTCCGGCCGTTCCAGCTCTGATCTCCGTCCCACCCGTCCCTGGCGAGGAGGCCATCATGGGAAGTGGAATCTGGTCCACCGACGTCTACGACGCCGCCGACCGTTACCGGCGGTCGACCGGCACCAGCGCGTTCGCCTACAGCGACAGCGGCGCGCGCACCGTCCACCCGGCCCTCGACCCGAGGGACGCCCACCGGGAGAGCCGCGACTCGGCCGAACACCCCGAGTCCCTGGCCATCGCCGTGCTGTTCGACGTCACCGGCTCGATGCGGGCCGTGCCGACCGTGCTGCAACGCAAGCTCCCGCAACTGCTCGGCCTGCTCCAGCGCAAGGGTTACGCCCGCGACCCGCAGATCATGTTCGGCGCCATCGGCGACGCCACCTGCGACCGGGTGCCGCTGCAGATCGGCCAGTTCGAGTCGGACAACCGGATGGACGACGACCTCGGCCGCATCGTGCTGGAGGGCGGCGGCGGGGGCCAGCGGACCGAGTCGTACGAACTGGCGCTGTACTTCATGGCCCGGCACACCTCCATCGACTGCTACGAGAAGCGAGGCAGACGTGGATACCTGTTCATCATCGGCGACGAGATGGCGTACGACCGGGTCAAGGCCCGCGAGATCCGCCGGCTGATCGGCGACCGCTACGCCGAGGACGTGCCGCTGCGCGGAATCGTGGCCGAGACCCGGCGGATGTACGACACCTACTACCTCCTGCCGGCCGGATCGAGTTACGCGGGAAGCCGGACCGTCCTCGGGTTCTGGCGCGACCTGCTCGGCCAGAACACCATCGAGGTCGACGACCTCGACGCGGTGTGCGAGACGATCGCCCTCACCGTCGGCCTCGGCGAGGGCACCATCGACCTCGCCGCCGGCCTGGACGACCTCGCGGCCGCCGGCTCCGAGGCGACCGGCACCGTGTCCCGGGCCCTGGCGACCGTCCACGCGGCCGGGCCGGCGATCAGCGGCGGCCGGCTGCCGGCACCGGGCGGCACCGACCGGATCCACCGACTGTGACGTACGTAATGGTCGTCGACCTCGGGTTCGGCGACGCTGGCAAGGGCACGGTCGTCGACTGGCTCTGCGCGCGCGGTATCGGCGGGCGGCCGGTCACGGCGGTGGTGCGGTTCAACGGGGGCGGGCAGGCGGCGCACAACGTCGTCCTGCCCGACGGCCGCCACCACACGTTCGCCCAGTTCGGCGCCGGCACCTTCCGTCCCGGGGTACGCACCCACCTGTCCCGCTTCATGGTCGTCGACCCGCTGGCGCTGGCCGTCGAGGCGGACCGGCTGGCCGAGTCCGGCGTGCCCGACCCGTTCGACCGGCTGACCATCGACGGGGCGGCCCTGCTGGCCACCCCGTGGCACCGGGCGGCCAACCGGATCCGGGAGCTGGCGCGCGGCGACGACCGGCACGGATCCTGCGGCCAGGGCGTCGGCGAGACGATGGCGTACACGCTGGCCCATCCCGACGACGCGCCCCGGGTGGCCGACTGTCTCGACCCGGCGTTGCTCGGGCGGAAACTCGCCGCGCTGCGCGACCGGCTGACCGCCGAACTCGGGCCGCTGGCGTGGCCCGGGAGGGCGGCCAGTGCCGCGTCGGTGGCGGACGCGGGTGCGTTGCCTCTCGGGGTGGCGGTGCCGCCGGTGGGCGCGGCGCTCGACGCGTACTCGGCCTTCGCCTCCCGGGTGTCCATCGTGGATGCCGATCACCTGGGCCGGCTGCTGGACGCCGGGCCGGTGGTGTTCGAGGGCGCGCAGGGGGTGCTGCTCGACGAGTGGCACGGCTTCCACCCGTACACGACGTGGAGCACCACGACGTTCGCCAACGCGGAGACGCTGCTCGCGGAGGCTGGCCGGGCCGGCGACGGGTACCGGCTCGGCGTCCTCCGTGTCGCCACCACCAGGCACGGCCCCGGACCGTTGGTGACCGAGGACCCCGGCCTGCCGCTTACCGACCCGCGCAACCCCACCAACCGCTGGCAGGGAACGTTCCGGTTCGGCCACTTCGACGCCGTCGCCCACCGGTACGCGCTGGAGGTGGCCGGGGGAGTGGACGGCATCGCCCTGACCCACCTCGACGTGGCGCCGCCGGCCCTGCGCGTCTGCCACGCGTACGACTGGACGACCCGGCTCGCCCCCGGACCCGCCGGCGACCTCGACCGCCAGGCCGCACTGACCCGGCGGCTGCTGCAAAGCACACCGCTGTACGACGAGCCGCCGCCGCGCGACTGGGTGGGCGCGGTGTCCGACGCGCTGGACACCCCGGTGGTGGTCACGTCGCACGGCCCGACGTCCGCCGACAAGCGCGTCCTCTCCGGTGCCGGGCTGCCGCCCGGTCATGACCGGGCCAGCTCCTCGCCCGTCATGACCGGGCCAGGTCCTCGCCCGTCATGACGGGGTCAGGTCAGCGCGCGGAGCCCGGCGCGGCGGAGGCGAGGCCCAAGGCGCCGAGCAACTCGGCGAAGGTGTCCTCCACGAACACGTTCCGCCCGGTCAAGGCTTTCTCCAGGGCCACCGTGGAGGACGTGAGACCGGCCTCGACCGACCAGGCGACCGCCCGCCGGAGGACCTCGTCGAGGGGGTACGGCGCTGGGGGTGCGCCGTACTCGCGCGCCGTCTCCTCGTGGAGATACGCGCGCCAGGCTACGCCGCCGGGTGTCAGCGCCTGGACGTCCGCCACGTCGCTGTCCATGACGTACGCGGTCAGGACAGGTGCTTCGGTGTCGGCGACGAGCGCCCGCAACACGCCGCCCGGATCACCGTCCAGCTTCGCGAAGCGCCAGCCGCCGGGCAGCATGTCCTCTTCGAGGGCGACGACACCACGAACCGCTGGCAGTTCCGACAGCGCCCGGTCGGAGCGGGCGACGAGGATCCGGCCTGAGTATCCCAACTGTCAGCCTCCGATTCGACCGGGTGGACGGCCAGACGATACCGCTGCCCGGCACGAGCCGAGACCCCCATGATCGAAGGAGGAAAATGGTGCGGTTTCCCGGCGTGTCGAGTCCATTTTCCTCCTTCGATCATGGCGAACCAGGTCGACGGTCAGCTGGTCACCAGTAACTCCACCGGTCGTTGTGGCGCTGCCGGTCGCGTAGCGCCCGCTTGAGGCGTGAGTTCTCGTCCGCCAGCCGGCTCAGCTCCTGATTGAGGGTGGCCAGTTTCGGGCCTGCACATGGTGCGCGGCCCAGGTGCGCCGGTTGCGCACGGCCGCCGGGCAGAGCCCGGAGGAGTTCGGCCGGCAGGTGCACTACTCCGACTCGATGGTCTCTGCGATCGAGCTGGGTCAGCGACTGCTGGACCGGGCCTACCTGGCTCGCTGTGACGAGGTGTTGCTGACCGGCGGCCTGCTGGTCTATCTGCTGGACATGGCCTCGGGGAGGGTCAGCCCGTCTGGTTCCGGCCGTGGCGGGACGCGGAGCGGGCCGCGACCCAGCTCCGGTACTTCCAACCGAACCTGATCCCCGGCCTGCTGCAAACGGAGAACTACGCGCGGGCCCGTCCTGCGGCTCATCGACACCTGGCCCGACGAGGAGGTGGAGAGGCACGTCGCCGCCCGGCTGGAGCGGCAGGAGATCCTGCGCCGGGACCAACCGCCCCAGGTGGTCGCCGTCATCGACGAGCCGGCGCTGCGACGCACCGACGCCATCATGGCCGACCTGTCGTTCGTCCACGCCATCCCGCTGCACGCCGGTCTGCATGTCGGACTGTCCGGGCCGCTCCAACTGGCCCGGATAGCCGACGGAACTGGGTCGGCCACCTCGATAACCAGTTGGGCGGCTCCAACGTGGACCGGGACGATGAGCTCGCTACGCTTTTGGAGCGATGGGAAGGCGTCCGCACCGAGGCCCTGCCGCGCCAGCAGTCGATCGATCTGATCAAGGAAGCGCAGGAGCGGCATGCACCTCAGTAACCCGCGGTGGCGTAAGTCCACTCGCAGCAACTCGGCCGGTGGCGACTGCGTCGAGGTCGCCGACAACCAGCCGGGCGTGGTGGGCGTCCGGGACAGCAAGGACCCGACCGGCCCGGTGCTCGTCTTCGGGCCGGCCGCCTGGAAGTCCTTCGTGGTCTCGGCCAAGCACCGGTAGCCCGGACGCCAGCGCTACCGACGGCTGCAAGGTCGACATCGAGTCGTTCGTGAAGGCACCACGATGGCGATCCACGTCTGCGCCCCGCCGATGGACCCGTCGCCGCGATGTGAGTCGTCGACACCAAGGAGGTGCGGGTTGACGGACGATCGGGAGGAGATCGCCCGGCGGGTCGAGGCACAGGTGCGGGTCCGGCCGCCGGCCGCCCTGCTCGACGTGTGGACTGGCGTGCGGACGGTGGACACCGAGGCCGCCGACGAGGTGGTCGACCTTGCCCTCTACGGTCCGGACGAGATCGCCGAACGGAACCTCACGTACGAGATCGCGGAGTATGCGCCCGATCTGCTGCTGATCGGGGACGATGGCGGTGGCCGCGGTCTGTTCGTCGCCGGGAACGACTCCGATCCCGAGGTCGTTCTCGTCGGGTTGGGGGCCGTGGGCTCCGACGGCGGCACCCGAATAGGCCGATTGTCGAGCCTGCTGGAGAGCGGTTTCCGCGCGTTGGTCGAAGCGGAGGGGTAGGCGCATCCCGTCCGACCGATTCTGGCGCTCACCAACCTGCTCGCGGTCCTCGGCCGGGCTGCCACGACGCTGCTGTTGCCGATCGCGCTCACCGTCATCCAGATCGTCGGCGCCAGTATCGGCCAGCCGGGTCGATCGAAGGCCGGGCCGGGTCAGCCGGCCGGATTCCGGGGATGGGCAGCGCCACCAGGCCAGCGGGGCGGAGGCTGGGACACGTGGGTCACCCCGACGGACAGGCTCTCCACCACGAGACGACCGGCGCCGGCCGGCCGCTGGTGCTGCTGCACGGCGGGCTCGGCACGACCGACATGTTCGCCCGGGTGGCGCCGGCCCTCGCCGCCCACCGGCGACTGGTCATGGTCGACCTTCCCGGGCACGGGCGCAGTCCCGCCGGTGACCGACCGCTGCGGTTCGAGACGATGGCCGACGACATCGCCGGGTTGCTCCGGCGGCTCGACCTGTCCGGCACCGACCTGCTGGGATACTCGCTCGGCGGTGGGGTGGCGCTGCGACTCGCCATCCAGCATCCCGGGCTGGTCCGCCGGCTGGTGCTCGTCTCCACCCCGTACCGGCGGGACGGCTGGTACCCCGAGGTGCTGGCCCGGATGGACCGGCTCACCGACCTGGCCACCGACCGGGAGTCGCCCGCGTACGAGACGCACGCCCGGGTGGCGCCGGACCCGGCCGGTTGGTCGACGCTACTGGCGCGGCTGACCGACCTGCTGGGCCGCGACTACGACTGGTCCGCCGAGGTCACCGCCCTCGCGGCGCCCACCATGCTGGTCTACGCCGACGCGGACTCGGTGCGGGTCGAGCACATGGCGGCGTTCTTCCGCCTGCTCGGTGGCGGGCGGCGGGACGCCGGCTGGGACGGCACCACCCGGCCGCTGGCCCGACTGGCCGTGCTGCCGGGCCTGACCCACTACGAGATAGTGACCGCCCCGGCGCTGCCGGCGGTCGTCGTTCCGTTCCTCACCGAGCCGATCCGCCCGCCCACCTAGTAGTGCTGCTGTCACTTTCCGCAACTAGCGCCGACCTGCCCACCTACTCTGACGAACCGGTGAACGATCCTGGACCCCGCACTAGACGATCTATTCCAGAGGGTACGGGGCAGCGAACAGAAGCGACGGTGTCCATGATCGACGTTGCGAAGCAACGATGACCATGGAGGCCACGTGCACGTCGACCGGGACACCCTCGCTACCGCAGTGTACGTGAAGATCGACGACGAGTTGAAGTCGTCACCGCAGCTCAACCGGTGGCGACCTGCGGTCGGTATCGCCCCGAAGATCACCGACGCGGAGCTGATCACCCTCGCGGTGTTGCAGTCCGTGCGGCCACGGAGGGTTCATACCCGGGCCTCGGCGGATTCCGCGGTGGCGTCGAGCGGCAGGTCGCGCATCCGGCGGATCGGGGTGGACAGGTAGATGATCGGGGACAGCACGGTGAGCGTCCCGAAGATCAGCAGAGTGGTTCGGGCTCCGAGCGGGCCGGCCAGGGCGCCGGCGAGCAGCCCACCGAGCGGGATGGCGCCCCAGGAGACGAACTTGACGGTGGCGATGACTCTCGACAGGAGTTCCGGCGGGCTGGCGAGCATCCGGTAGGTGCGGGTGGTCACGCTGAGTACCACCGAGGAGACGGCCAGGATCACGTTGCCCGCGGCGAAGGCGAGGTAGCCGACGGTGCCGGTGCCGAGCGGGATGGTGAGCGCGCCGATCACGCCGACGAAGGACGCGAGGATCAGGCCACGCGCGGTGCCGACCCGATTGGTGAACCTGGTGGTCAGCGTGGCGCCGAGGAGTGCGCCGAGCCCGTCGGCGGCGAGCAGCAGGCCGACCATGATGGGTGGCGCGTCCAGCACACGGACCAGGTAGTACGGGAAAAGGGCCAGCATCGCGCCGTTGACGAAGTTGGTCACGGTGGCGTCCCACATGGCCGGGCCGATGATCGGGTGCCGGAGCACGAAGTGCCAGCCCTCACGGATCATCGTGACCATCGGTGGTCGGTCGACGTGTCGCTGCACCCGCCGGGCCGGCAGCGTGCGCAGCAGCACGGCGGAGACCAGATAGCTGAGGGCATCCACGAACAGCGTCGGCACGGCACCGAGCACCTGCACCGCGAGTCCGCCCAACGATGGCCCGCCCAGTTGGGTGGCGGCGTGCGTGCCGGAGTTGAGGCTGTTGCGGGCCTGCAACTGCGCGGCCGGCACGATCTCCGGCAGGAACGTCTGGTTCGCCACGTCGAACAGCACGTTGGCGAAACTCACGACAAGGGCGACCGCCACCAGTTGGGCCACGGTCAGGGCGTCGAACCACCACGCCAGGGGAACGGACGCAACGGCGAGGGCCCGGATGAGATCAAGGGTGACCTGCATGCCGCGCAGCGGCAGTCGCTGCACGATCACCCCCGCCGGCAGGCTGATCAACAGGTACGCGAGATAGCCGGCAGACGTGATCAGGCCCATCTCGAAGGCTGTCGCGTCCAGCACGGTCAGTGCGGTCAGCGGCAGGGCCACCCCGCCGACCGCCGAGCCGAGATGACTTGTCGAACCGGCGATCCACCAGCGCCAGAACGCAGTAAGTTTCATAATGGAACGGACTATAGTGGTGGGCGTGAGAAAAGTCGATCTCGCTGATGCGGACTGCGGCATCGCGCAGTCCCTCAGCGTGTTGACGGACTGGTGGACCTTTCTATTGGTGCGCGACATCGCCGGCGGCGTGACCCGCTTCGACGGCCTGCAACGCGGCCTCGGGTTGAGCCGCCGTGCCCTGGCCGAGCGCCTTACCGCCCTCGTCGAGCATGGTGTGCTGCACCGCCGGCGGTACACGGACCGCCCACCGCGCCACGACTACCTGCTGACCGCCAAGGGCGAGGGCCTGCTGCCGGTGCTGATCGCACTGCAGGAGTGGGGCGACCGGCACGTGCTCGGCGACGGGTCGCTCACCGCCACGGCGGCGGCCGGGTCGGCGGAGGCCCGCCGGATGCACGCCCTTGTCGGGCGCAAACTCCCCGAACTGACCCTGGTGGGCCACGATGGCGTACCGGTGCCGCCCGCCGACCCAGAAGCATGGACGGTGCTCTACTGCTTCCCCGGCGCCTTCGCGCCCGGCGTGCAAGGCCTCCCGCCGTCATGGGGGGACATCCCCGGCGCCGCCGGCTGCACCCTCGAGTCCACCACCTATGCGGCGCACACTGCCGCTTTCGCTGCCGCCGGTGCGCGAATCCGCGGGGTCAGCACCCAGCGCCCGGACCAACTGGCCGCCTTCGCCGCCCACGCCGAACTGCCGTTCCCGCTGCTCTCCGACGCCGGCGGGCGGCTCGCCGCGGCCCTACTGCTGCCCACCTTCCGGGCCGCCGGCACCGACCGGCTCAAGCGGGCCACGCTGCTGCTCGACCGATCCGCGACGGTGCGCGCGGTGCAGTTCCCGGTGACAGATCCGGCCGGCTCGGTCAGCGAGATGCTGAGCCTGGTCCGGGAGCACGGTCTGGCCGGATGAGCTAATGCGGTGTCCAACGCCGCCGGTCGTCGTCTGGACCCGGCGCGGCCCGGTGAACGTTCCTGGCCACCGCACTGGCCCACACGGGACCGGCGCGCCGCACGCCTGGCCGTTCCTCGCCGAGCCGATCCGCCCCCGGCCTGATCGGCAGCGGTCATCTCATCGGCGGTGGCCTCCTCATGATTGGCCGAGCAGCGCGTAGAACAGCGGGATCCGGGGCGCGTCGTCGGGCAGCCGCCACCAGCCGTCATCAGTGGGCACCATGTGCGGCCACCGGGGCCAGGGCAGCGTCCCGCTCTCCCGCAGCCGGGTAACGGTGATGCCGGCGTCGACAAGCGCGGTGACCACCTCGCCAAGCCCGTGTGCCCACTCGTAACTGGTGGTCGAAGTGCTCAGCGCCGGCCCGTCGGTGTAGGTCCGGGTGGCGTCCAGCTCGATCGGCCCCCGGCCGGCCAGGCAGTCGTTGCGCAGCACCAGCTCCCGCCCGTCGCCGTTACCCGGCACCAGCCCGAGCGAGGTCAGCACCGGGTGGAACTCCACCACGTACACCCGACCGCCGGGGCGCAGCAGCCGCCGGATCACATCGGCCCAGCGGCCCAGGTCGGGCAGGTAACACAGCGCGCCCTTGCCGGTGTAGATGACGTCGAACCGCCGGTCGCCGAGCGCGGCAGGCGCGTCGTAGACGTTCGCGTGCACGTACTCGATGTCCAGGCCGGCCCGCGTGGCGATCCGGCGGGCCTCGGCCACCGCCGCCCCGGACAGGTCCAATCCGACGGTACGGGCGCCGCGTTGCGCGAAGGCGGCGGTCTCGGTGCCCAGGTGGCACTGCAGATGCAACACGTCCCGCCCGGCGAGGTCACCCAGGTCCGCCCACTCGTAGTCGGCGAACCAGGCGGCCGGGTCCCGGCCCTCGACGTCGTAGAACCGGCTTGCGGCGTGGATCGGGGTGCGTTCGTCCCAGTTCGCCTCGATGAGGTTCATCAGCCGGCGGGTGGTGTCGTCGAAACCCTCGGTCATCCGTCCATCCAGCCACAACCATCGGCTGCGGTCCATCCGGTATCCGTCATCCACGGTGGTCGGTGTCGACCGGCCGGCCGACGCCGACCGCGGCGAAAATGATTCGTCGGCTCGGCAAGATCGTGGCACGGTGCGCACCATGACCGACTCGGAGCTGATGACCGCCGCCGACATCCCGCTCATGCAGGGCCTGGCGCAGCGGGTTACGGCGAGCCGCCCGGATCTGATCAGCGCCGGTGCCTCGTACGGGGAACTGGCCTGGGTCTGGGGCCAGGGGGCCGCCCGGTACCGGGCGACCTGGCCGCGCCGGCTGTGGTTCTCCGGCGCCGACCTGGTGGCCTGGGGCTGGGCCCTGCTCCCACGCCAGGTCATGCGCAGCGACGGGTCAGTCAGGGAGGTCACCGGCGCCGCGCTGAGTTACCAGATTCATCCCGACCACACCGACCTGGTCGACGAGGTGATCGAGTGGTACGACGGGGTGGCCGCCGGGCTCGAGCGAACGGTGTGCCCGACGAACGCCGAGGAGGTCGCCCTGAAGCGGTGGGCGGCCCACGGTTACCAGACCGATCCGGCCTCGCAGGGCGACGACGGCGACTGGACCCAGCTCAACGCGCGGGACCTCGCCGACCTGGAGCCGCCGGCACTGCCGGACGGGTTCCGGTTCCGCACCGCCGACGAGGCCGGCCCGCAGGCCGCGGTCCAGGCCCACGTGGACGCCTGGTCTCCCTCGGCGTACACGGCCGAGAGTTACCGGGACGTCAGCCAGACGGCCGCCTATCGCGGTGACCTGCACGTTCTGGTGGAGGCGCCGGACGGGACGATGGCAGCATCCACGATCATGTGGTTCGACGAGGCGAACCGGACCATCGAGTTCGAGCCGGTCGGCACCCATCCCGACTACCGGCGGCTCGGGCTAGCCCGGGCCATGATGCTGCACGGGATGGGGCTGGCCCGGGCGGCCGGCGCCACCCACGCGACGGTCGTCTGCGTCGGGGCGCCGGCGCGTCCGCAGGCGCGCCGACTGTACTACGGCCTCGGGTTCCGGGAGCTGTCCCGGGACGTGCCGCTGATCAAATCCTCGGCGGCGGACTGAGGACCAGCGGACTGAGGGGCCGCGGACTGAGGAGCCGCGGACTGAGGAGCCGCGGACTGAGGATCGACGGGACGCGGATCGGCTGACCGCGGACGTCCTGGCACCCCCTCGACCAACTGGTTGGCGCAGCGCAACACCGTGGGGGAGAGCAGCACGTCCGGATCGAGGTCGGCGTCGCTGGTCACCCGCCAGGTCACGCTCTCGCCCGGCAGCAGGGTGCGCAGCGCGTCGTCCACCACGGCAGCCGGGTCGACCGTGTCGACGAGCAGCGTCAGGTCCCGCACGATCGTGGCCGCGGTGACCGTGACCGTGTATCCGCCGTCCTCGCGCCGTACCTCTCCCGCCACGATCGGCGCCGGCAGGTCGCTGTGCCGGTCCTCGGCGAAGAACCACACCGCGCGGGCGGTGCCGATCTGCGCGATCAGGACCTCGCTGGCAGCCTTGTCTGCGGTGGCGATGTCCGCCGGCACGACCACGTTCCGGGTCGACCAGGCCGGGCAGTCGACGTCGAGGGTGCCGGCGGCCAGCACCGTCCCGTCGTAGCCCCGGCGGGACAGCGCCACGGCACCGGTCCACGGCTCGGCGGAGTCATTGACCAGCGCAACCCGTAGCCCGGCACCGTCGGGTTGCACCGTCACCAGCCGGTCCGCGTGCGCCTGGCGCAGCGCGTAGAAGGCCGGCTTGCGCCGCCCGGCACCGTCCACGACGGCCCACGACACCACCGGCCAGCAGTCGTTGAGCTGCCACAGCACGCTGCCGGCGCAGTGTGGGCTCAGCGACCGGAAGTACTCCACCCCGGTCCGTACCGCCCGGGCCTGGTTGAGCGACATCGCCCAGTGCCAGTCCGCCATGGTGGTCGGCAGCCGGAAGTGGGGGAGCAGGCCGTCGGTGAGCTTGACGTTGCCCTCGGCCGCCTTCTGGTGCACCAGCATGCCCGGTGACTCCGGGGTCAGCGGCTCGTCGGAGAGCGCGGCGCGCAGCGTCGCCCAGGTTGGCGGGCCCTGCCAGCCGTACTCGGCGGCGAACCGGGGCCGCAGCCGCCGGTACGCGGTGTAGCCGAGCCGGTTCCACACCTCCCAGTCGTGGGTGGACCCGTGGTCAGGGTCGTTGGGGTGCCGGTCGGGGTGGGGGGACCACGGACTGCCGGGGGTGTACGGGCGGGTCGGATCCAGCTCGGCGACCAGTTCCGGCAGGGTCTGCGTGTAGTAGCCGTGCCCCCAGGTCCGTCCGTCCAGTCGTTCCGGCCAGCCCCAGTCGGCGTACCCCCAGAGGTTCTCGTTGCAGCCGTTCCACAGCGCCAGGCTCGGATGGACCGTCAGCCGGGTGATGTTGTCCCGGGCCTCCGCGACGACCTCCGATCGCAGCGGCTCCTCCTCGCTGTAGGCCGCGCAGGAGAACAGGAAGTCCTGCCACACCAGGATGCCGCGGGCGTCGCACTCGGCGTAGAAGTCGTCCGCCTCGTAGATCCCGCCACCCCAGACCCGCAGCAGGTTGACACCGGCGTCGGCGGCCTGGTCGAGACGGTCGGCGTACCGGGCCCGGGTGACCCGGTGCGGGAACGCGTCGTCGGGGATCCAGTTGGCTCCTTTGACGAAGATGGTGCGGTCGTTGACCACGAACGCGAACCGGGTGCCGTGCTCGTCGGCGCCGGTGTCCAGCCGGAGCGTGCGGAAGCCGATCCGGCCGGTCCACCCGTCCAGTCCGCGGCCGGCGGCGGGTTCGCGGGTGGGGTCCGCCGTGCGGCCGGTGGTTGCGGAGCCGGCGGCGTCGCCGGGAGCGTCCCCGGCGTCGAGCCGCACGGTCAGGTCGTACATCGGCTGCCCGCCGTGCCCGCGCGGCCACCACAGCCGTACGTCGTCGACGGCCAGCCGCAGCACCGTGCCGGTCTGGTCGGCGGGCAGCATGGTGGTCACCTCCCGACCGGCGATCTCGGCACTGACCCGGAGGTCGCCGCCGCCGGCGCTGACCTGGCCGTCGTGGCCCCCGCCCGCGCGGACCACGTCGACGTGCACGTCGACGGTCCCCCGACCGTCCTCGACCTGGACGACCGGGCGGATCGTGGCGAGCCGGGCGGTGCGCCAGGTGTGCAGCCGGACCGGCCGCCAGATGCCGGCGGTCACCAGGTCCGGACCCCAGTCCCAGCCGAAGTTGCAGGCCATCTTGCGGATCGCGTTGTACGGGTGGTGGTTGACGTGCGGCCGGGCGCCCTGCTCCAGGCTGGCCCGGTCGGCGTACCGGACGGCTGACGAGAAGGTGACCGCCAGCGTGTTGGTCCCGGTCCGCAGCGCGTCGGTGACGTCGATCCGGTAGGTGCGGTGCATGTTCCGGGTCTCGGCGACCGTGCGGCCGTTGACCTCGACGCGGGCGACCGTGTCCAGCCCGTCGAAGACGAGTTCGGCGCGGTCGTGGCCGTCCGGTCGGAGCTCGACGGTCGTCTCGTACCGCCAGTCGGTGAGGCCGATCCAGCCCAGCAGCCGTTCGTTGTCGTCCAGGTACGGGTCGGGGATCAGCCCCGCGGCGAGCAGGTCGGTGTGCACCGTCCCGGGTACGGTCGCCGGTACCGGACCGGCGGCGTCGACCTGCGGCGGGACGGGCCCCGCGACCGGCCGGACCGTCCAGTTGTCGTGCAGTGTCCGGAGCATCGATGGCCCTTCTGTAACCGATGACGCGGTGACGGGTGATTCGGTCACTTGATGGCACCCGAGGTGAAGCCGTTGTAGATGAACCGTTGCAGGGCCAGGAACACCAGCAGGGTCGGCACGAGCACCAGGATCACCCCGGCCGAGATGACCTCCCACTGCGCGCCGAACGGGCCCTTGAAGCGGAACAGCGACGTGGAGATGACACCCAGGTCCCGGTCGGGCATGTAGAGGAACGGGATGTAGAACTCGTTGTAGACGACGACGCCCTTGATGATGACCACGGTCGCGATCGCGGGTTTCATCAGCGGCAGCAGCACCCGCCAGTAGATCGTGAACGGGTTGGCCCCCTCCAGCGCCGCCGCCTCGTCCAGTTCGCGGGGGATGCCGCGCAGGAACTGGAGGAAGATGTAGATCGCCAGCAGGTCGGCGCCCAGGAACAGCGCGATGGCCGACCACCGCGTGTTGTACAGGCCCAGGGTGTTGACCACCTGGAAGGTGGCCACCTGGGTGGTCACCTGGGGCACCAGGGGGGCCAGCAGGAAGGCGCCGATCACCAGGCGTTTCAACCGGAAGTCGAAGCGGTCCAGCGCGTACGCGGCCATCGAGCCGAGCAGCACCGTACCGGCGACCGAGATGGCGAGGATGATCGCGGTGTTGACGAAGCCCTGGACCATTCCGCCCTTGGTGAACGCGGTGACGTAGTTGTCGACGTTGAACCAGTTCCCCGGTGGGTCGAAGGGTCGGCTGCCGAAGAACTCGTCCTTGGTCTTCAGCGAGGCCATGAAGACGACCACGATCGGCAGCATGACCACCGCGCTGGCGGCGACCAGCGAGAGGTACTTGAGGGCCACCGCCAGCCGGCCGGCCGGGGTCAGCCGCCGGTTGCGCCGGCGAGTCCTCCGTGGCACCAGGACGCCTGTCATCGCCCCACCTTTCGTCGCACCTTCTCGTCGGGCAGCGCCCGCCGCTGGATCCAGGTCAGCAGCAGGATGATCAGCAGGAGGATGACCGCCATCGCCGAGGCGAGCCCGACCTTGTGGAACTTGAAGGCCAGGTTGACGGTCTGGATGACGAACGTCTCGCTGCCGTTGGCGCCGCCGGTCATGATGTAGGGGATCTCGAACACCGACAGCGATCCGGAGATCGCCAGGATGAACGACAGCCCCACGATCGGCCGGATGCCGGGCAGCACCAGATGCCGGAACTGCTGCCAGCGGTTGGCCCCGTCGATGTCCGCGGCCTCGTACAGTTCGGCCGGGATCGACTGGATCGCGCCGAGAAACAGGACGAAGTTCAGCCCCAGGTACCGCCACACCGAGGTGCCGGCCAGCGAGTAGTTGATGATCTCCGGGTCACCGAGCCACTGTTGCGACAGACTCCCGAGGCCCAGGGCGGAAAGCGTGGTGTCGAGCGTGCCGCCGGGCTGAAAGAAGAACAGGAAGATCATCCCGATCGCGACGCCGTTGATCAGGTACGGGAAGAACAGGATTCCCTTGAACAGGTTGCGGAACCGTACGTTGAAGCTCAGCACCATGGCGAAGTAGAGCGCCAGCCCGATCTGCACCACCGACGCGCCCACGTAGTACAGGCTGACGGTGAGCACCTCCATCAGCTCCGGCCGCCGTGCGATCTCCACGTAGTTGTCGAGGCCGACGAACTCCTTCGCCGGATCGAGCCCGTCCCAGGACGTGACGCTGTAGCCGAACATGGCCAGCACCGGGACGTAGGTGAAGGTCACCATCAGGATGAGCGGCACCAGCAGGAATCCGTACGGGGTGATGGTGCGGCCGGGCCGGCGGGGCGGCTGGCGCCGGGGGAGGGTCGGGCGGCTCGCGGGCGCCGCCGGTGAGCGAACGAGCTGGGCGGATGTGTTCATGTCGGGTCCTTAAGCGAGGGCGGCCAGCGCGAGGATCGGTGCGGTGGCGCCGGAACGGCGCGGACACCGGCCCGAACGGGGGTGCGGTGCGTGGTGTCCCGCCCGCACCCCCGTCGGATCAACTGACCTTCTTCATCGCCTCGGCCCACCGTTTGTTCAGGTCGGCGAAGATGGCCTCCTTGGACTCCTTGCTGGCGCCCCGGGCGGCATCCACCAGCCGCTGCCGGTGCTTGCCGTCGAACAGGCCGATTTCCGCCTCGGTGTCGACCTTGTTCGCCAGGCCCTCCTCGCCCTTCGGCGGCGGGTTCAACTCGAACAACTTCGTGTTCGCGGCGGTCAGGTCGGCCAGCGTGGCGGGAACGCCCTCACTGATGACGGGGGAGATGCCGCCCTGGTCGACGGCATAGTTCGACTCGTCGGCGAACCAGTCCACCCAGGCGCGCGCGGTGGCCTTGTTCTTGGAGTTGATGTTGATGGCGTTCTTGTAGTCGCCACTGATCGTGGAGTGGAACGAGCCGTTGGCCTGGGCCGGGAACGGCAGGTAGCCGATGTCCGCCTTGTCGGGGGCCGCCGCCTGCATCTGCACGACCGCCCAGGACCCGAGCATCATCGTGGCCACCTTGCCGGTGCCGAACAGTTGTTTGGAGTTCTCCCAGTTGGTGGTGGTCGGGTCCGGCTCGGTGAGTTTCGCGGCGACCGCGTCGTACAGCAGCGAGTCGATGATGTGGTGTTCCTTGCCCTCGGCCCAGGGCGAGTCGTCGTGCGCGAGCTTGGTGACCGCGTCGGGGTCACCGCTGACCGCGCCGCGTGCCCCCTCCCACTGGCCGAGCGGCCAGCCCTCCTTGTAGTTGGTGTAGAGCGGGATCGCGTCGGTCTTCGCCTTGATCGCGGTCAGCGCGGCGAGGAAGTCCGCCGGGGTCTTCGGCGGCTCGGTGACGCCGGCGGCGGTCCACACCTTCTTGTTGTAGACGAAGCCCTGGGCGTTGCCGGTGATGGCGATCCCGTACACCGTGTCACCGGACGCCTGTTCATGGACGAAGCGGTACTTCTTCCCCATCTCTTCGACGGTGCCCAGCGGTTCGAAGAAGGTAGGTAACTGGTCGCTGGTGATGGAGTTCGGGATGACCAGCACATCGCCGTACTCCTTGGTGTTCATGCGGATTCGGACTTCGCCCTCGTAGTCGGTGATGGCTTCGAACCGCACCGAGGTGCCGGGGTATTTCGTCTCGAACTTCTTCTTGTAGTCGGCGAACACCGTGTCGATGAGGTCCGTCCGGTGGGTCAGGACGGTGATCTCACCCTCGATTGTGCCGCTGTCGGCCGTGTCGCCGCCGTTCCCGCACGCCGTGACCGTCAGCGCGGCGCTGAGCATGACGGCGGCGGCACCCAGTCTTCTCATCTGGTACGTCCCACCTCTCAATGTGCGTGTCTCCTGCTGTCGTGCGTGGTGCAGGGCTGCGCTGTCGCGACGTCCGGGGTGGCGTGGCACGCCGAACGCGGTACTGAACCGGATAAGTGGACACACCTTAGGGTCGCCTTGTTGCGCCTGTCAATATGCGAATCAGGCCGGATGTCCACGGACTTGAGGCGCCACACGCGGGCTCCCGGCTAGCACTTAACCGAGTAAGTCAGTTGCCGTACGATCGAGGTCGCCGCATGGCATGTCCGCCCGAGGGGAGCGCCGTGAAGCGTCCGACCATCGCCGACGTGGCTCGCCGGGCGGGCGTCTCCAAGGGCGCGGTGTCGTACGCGTTGACGACTCGCCACTGTGCCGGATCGTCCATCCGGCGCTGACCGCGCTCAGCCGGGACATCCCCGCCTACGGGGCACCCGCCGCCCGGCAACTGCTGGCCGTGATCGGGCGCGGCGACGAGCGGGCTCCAGGACGAGACGGCCCGGCTCACCCCAAGGGGCAACACCGCCCCGCCGCACGGCGCGGTTGCCTGACACTCCGTACTGAAACTCTTTCGATCTGTAGTTTTGCCAGCTCAGCCGCTACCCTGATATTGGGCGAATATCAGGTATTCGCATCCTTTGTGCGCTATGCGGTGCTGGAGGAGCGGTGCGCCGTGGTCCGGGTGGCCGACCCGTCCGAGGGCGACAGCGGTGAGGGGCACCTGGCGGCAGCTACGCTCCTTCGACCGGTGCCTACGCCTGCTGCTGCTCAACCAGTTCGGCATCAACCTCGGGTGCTACCTGCTGATGCCGTACCTGGCCAACCACCTGGCCGACGGCCTCGGGATGGCCGCCTGGACGGTGGGCCTGGTCCTCGGCGTACGGGCCCTCAGCGACCAGGGACTGTTCCTGATCGGGGGCCTGCTCGCGGACCGCCTCGGCTTCAAGCCCTTGATCATGATCGGCTGCGCGCTGCGTACCGCCGGGTTCGCCGCCCTGGGGTTCGTCACCGCGCTGCCCATGCTGCTGGCCGCCGCGGTGGCGACCGGGCTCGCCGGAGCGCTGTTCGGCCCCGCCGTCCGGGCCTACCTCGCGGCCGAGGCGGGCGACCGCCGGATCCCGGCCTTCGCCCTGTTCAACGTCTTCTACCAGGCGGGGGTACTGATCGGCCCGGTGCTCGGACTCGTCCTCGTCGGAGTGAGCTTCCGCGCCGTCTGCCTGACCGCCGCGGCGATCTTCGGAGTCCTCACCGTGTTGCAGGCCAGGGTGCTGCCGGCTCGCCCGCCGGACCCACCACGCCAGCGGGGTCCCGGCGGCGTCCGGGTCGACTGCGCCGAGGTCCTCGGCAACCGCGCCTTCCTGCGGTTCTCCCTGGCCATGCTCGGCTCGCACGTGCTGGCCGCGCAGATCTACCTGGCCCTGCCGCTACAGGCCGCCCGGGAACTGGGCGACGGCGGCGCGGTCGGTAGTGGCGCCCTGTTCGCGCTCTCCGCCGTGGTGGCGGTCGTCGGACAGGTACGCGTCACCGGCCGGCTCCGCCAACGCTGGTCGGCCGGGCGAGCCATCGCCGTCGGGCTCGCCCTGATGGCCACGGCGTTCCTGCCGGTGGCGGCCACCGCCAGCGGCTCCGGCCGGAACGACACCGGCACGGCGGCGGCGCTGGCGCTCCTGCCGGTCCTCGCGGCCACCGCCCTGCTCACCATGGGCACCGTGGTGGCGTACCCGTTCGAGATGGACGCCCTCGTCGCGCTCTCCCGCGACCGGCTCCTCGCCACCCACTACGGCCTGCACAACACCCTCGCCGGACTCGGCATCGCGGCCGGGAACCTGGCGACCGGCGTCCTGTGGGAACTGGGCGACCGGTGGGCCACGCCCGCGCTGTCCTGGCTGGCCCTGACCGCTGTCGGGATGGCGGGCGCCACCGCCGTCGCCCTACTCGCCCGGTCGTGGCCGGTCGGAACGGCGGTGCCGCCGGGGAGTCTCGGCTCCACCGGCGGCACCGCCGCACAGCACCTCGATCAGCGGGCGGTCGCGTAGGTGGCGGCCCCGATCAGCTCCATCGACACCTGGAGCCGCTCCAGGCTGATGTTCTTGACGATGGTGTCCTCCGGGCTGTGGTAAGGCGGCTCCAGCAGCGCCGGCGACTCCTCACCGCGCCAGGAGAAGTTGGCGCTGGCGATGCCGACCTCCTGGAACGACTGGTGGTCACTGGCCCCACGCTGGGTGACCGGAGAAATGCGCGGCTGGTAGCCCAGCCGGGTAGCCGCGGCCGCCACCTCGTCGGTGGCCCGGTTCGACTCGCCGGTGAAGGACAGCAGCCAGTACCGGGTCGCCGGGTCCCAGCTCGTGCCCACCATGTCGTTCTGGTACACCGCGAGGATCCGGTCCCGCTCCGCCTGCGGCAACTGCGCCACGTAGTAGCGGGAACCGATCAGACCCTGCTCCTCCGAGCCCCACAGCGCGAACCGGAGGGTGGCGTTGATCGGCAGCGACTTCAGCACCCGGGCCAGCTCCAGGCAGAGCACCGTACCGGAACCGTCGTCGTTCGCACCCGGCGCGCCGATCACGCTGTCGTAGTGGGCGCTCACCATCACCACCGGGCCACCCGCCCCGGACCGCCCGGTCCGCTCGGCGAGCACGTTGTGCGAGGTGAGGTTGCGGTGCGCGGAGGTGGCGATGGACAGGACGAGTCGACGGTCGGCCAGCCGCTCGCGTAACCGGTGCTTCTGCGCCTGCGCCACGCCCACCACCGGGATCGGAGCCGGCTGGGTCTCGAACGTCGGCAGGGTCGGCGAGAACGCCTGCGCCCGGCGCGGGTACACGCCGTCGGCCGGCAGGAAGACGACCGCCGCCGCGCCCTTGGCCACCGCCGTGGCGACCAACTGGTCCTTCTCGGTAGCGACGTAGTCGACAAGCACGATCTTGCCGGCGACGTTCGCGGGGTAGTTCTCCGGCGCACCGGCGGCCACGTCCACCACCTCGGCCCGCACGGTCGTGTCCAGCGCGGCGTTCGGCGAGGCTCCGGCCTGCCAGTTCAGGTCCCGGGGGAGCCCGGCCGGGGAGGACAGCTGGGCCAGGAACTTGTCCGCCACCGGGAACGGCTGAAGCTCGGTGTCGTACCCCAGCTTGTCGAGGGTGCGGGCGATGTGGTCGGCGGCCCGGCGCTCGGAGGCGGTACCACCGATGCGGGGTCCGATGTGCTCGGAAAGCGTCCACAGGTGAGGGAGAGCGCGAACGGACGACACCCGCCCGGCAACCATGCGGTCGCCCGGGGTGAGGGACGGCGGCTTGGTCGCGCCGGGACGCTTGTCGGTCACGGCCCAGGCGGGGGCGGGCAAGGTGACGGCGGCGGCTGCGCCGCCGAGGGCCACGGTCAGCATGCGGCGCCGGTTGAACGCGGACTGCGGCGTCGAGGTGCTGGAGGGGTCGGACAAGGCTGCTCCTGATTGGCTCGGCCGGGGTCGCCGGCTGGGGGATGGCGGTTATCAGGCCAGGAAGCCCTCAATCTAGCTGCGAAGCCGGCATTGTCAAGATCATGAATCTCGATCGCCGGCATTACCCGGTAAGCGCCCTCCGTGCACCCGGCGTTACTCGGCGCCCACCCGGTGGTGGGACGTAGGCCCCGCCCCGCTGCCCGAAAGCCTCTGGGTCCGCGCCGCTGGCGGGGGCACCGTGGAGACAGAGGAGGTGCGTCATGACGTATCAAACGTCCGAGGCTCCGCTCGGTTCGGCGCCCCCGGTCCGCTCGTTGCGGCGCAGCCGTACCGACCGGTTGATCGGTGGCGTCTGCGGCGGACTCGGTCGCTACCTGGGAATCGATCCGCTGTTGGTGCGCGTCACCGCCGTCGCGCTCGTTCTCTCCGGCGGCACCGGCCTGCTGGCGTACGTCATCGGCTGGATCCTGATCCCGGAAGCCGGCCCGGGAAGTGAAGCGCAGCCGCCCGCGCCCGCCACGCCCGTCACGGTCACCGTGCTGGTCGGAGGCCTCCTGCTGGTCGCCGGCGCCGTGCTGCTGCTCCGCCGGCTTCTGCCGTGGGTCGAGCTGGGCATCGTCTGGCCCGTCCTGCTGCTGCTGGCCGGCGCGCTGGTCGTGGTTTCCGGACTGCGGCGCAAGGAACGGTGACGAGAAGGAGAACGGGTGGTGACGGCGAAGCCGGCCCACCGGGCACAAGGGAGGGAACCATGGCTACCGAATCCGCACAGTGGCAGGAGCTTTCGAGCCGGGTCGAGGCGCTCGCGCTGAAACTCCGGCTGCACCTGGCGCAGGCCAGCGACGACGACGCGGCCCGAGCCGCCGTCGGCAGGCTGCGAGCCACGATCGACGACGCGTTCGAGGCTGCGGGCAACGCGATGTCCGACAACGCCGTCCGTCAGGACATCCGTGAGGTCGGACGGCTGCTCGTCGACGCTCTCGACACCACATTCGCCAGGGTGGGCACGGACATCCGGGGGGCGCTCCGGCAGCGCTGACCCGGCGGCATCGGGACCGGCGGTGACGATCGGCCCGGCGGGTTGCCGGCGCAACAGTCGCCGTCGGTTCAGGAGTCGGTGGTGAGCCGGGGCTGCACGATCCGGATGGTGGCGGGCGACCCCGGCAGGCCGCCGCGCCGGGACGCGTACGCCGGCACGCCCACGCAGGTGAACAGCAACGTCGCCAGGTCGTCCGGCGCCGCCAGCAGGGCCGGGACCTCGCTGTCGAGGAAGGTCATGCCGGAGGCGCTCGCCCCGAGGGCGTACGCGGCCAGGTGCAGCCGCCCTTCCACCAGGCCGGCGGCGAGCTGCGCCTCCCGGTAGCTCCGGTCGTCGAGGCCGGCGAGCGGGCTCGCCGCGACGACGACGTACCCGGCGTCGCCGCCGAGGGACTGGTCGAGGCAGACCCGCGCCGTCTCGTCGCGCAGGTCACCGGTGCGAATCGGACGGTCGAGGTCCGGCCACCGGTAGACGCCCGGCGCGACCCCGTCGACACCGTGCACCACCACCCAGTGCGGCACGTCGACGCCGCGCAGCGCCGCCCGCATCGGCCAGTCCAGGACGGTACGCGGCAGGGTCCGGCTCCGGTCCATCAGGCGTTGCGAACCCCGGCGCAGCACCACCTCGTCCACGGTGTCCGACGGCGGGGCGTCGGTCAGGGCGGGGCCGTCCGGCCACGGCGCCCCAAGGCCGTCCCGGTCGCCGGCCCGCTGTGCCAGCGTGCACAGGGGGAACTCGACCGGCGGCAGCTCGCCGGCCGCGGCCGGGCCGCCCGGCACGATCGCCGGCTCCGCGTCGCCGAAGGACAGCAACGCGAGCGGGAACTCGTGCACACCATCGGCGCCGACCAGGTCGCGCATCTGGGCGTCGGGAAACCGGCTGCGCAGCCGGGGGCGCAGCCCGGCGCCGTACGCCGCGGTGGACAGCTGCGCGAGCAACGTCCCAGCGTCCCAGTACAGGTGCCGCCAGCCGCGCTCGGCGTACCGCCAGCCGGTCCGCCACGGAACGCCGGTCACCACCAACGTGGTGGCCTCACCCCCGGCCGGCGGACCCACCCGTACCAGGGCGTGCTGCTCGCCGTCGTACCAGTGCACGCCGTCCGGCACCCCGGCGACACCGCGGGCGCTGACGTAGACCTCCAGCGGGAAACGCGCGCCCGCCGAACCCGAGGCGCGGTAGACGAACCGCCGCCCGTCGCGTTCGGCGATCCGGACCACCCCCGCGCCGAGGAAGAGGATCCGGCCGAGCTGCGCGGCGTCCAGCGGCTGGGTCACCACGTCCAGGCCAGCCAGCGCCGCGGTCGCCGGGGTGCCGGGATCCGGCAGGTCACGCGGCAGCGGGAGGATCGGCAGGTCGGCGTACGCCTTCATGGCCGGCGGCCGGGTGTCCGGGTCGTTCGGCGTCAGGTCGTGCCGCACCCGCGGGTCGTCGGCCGGGACGTCCCACTCGCGGTCCGGTGTGTACGACGTCAGCCGGTGTAACAGGCCGGCACCCGATTCGAGATCCACGACCTCATCCTGCCACCGGTGGCGGCCGGCCGGACGCCCGCCCGACCCGCGTCCGGGGTCAACCGGACCGTTGCCGGGCGCGGCGGGGGACCGGCGGCGGGGGAGCGGTGCTGCCGCGCAGCACCAGTTCGGTCGCGACGTGCTCGACCACCGGCGCGGAGCCGGTCGGGCCGCCGTTGCCCAACGCGAGCGACATGGCGCGGGCGCCGATGTCGACAAGTGGGAGCCGGACGGTGCTCAGCGGCGGCGTGACGTCGACCGAGACCGGCATGTCGTCGAAGCCGATCAGGCTGATCCGGTCGGGCACGTCCAGGCCGCGCTCGCGCAGGCAGGCCAGCGCGCCGATGGCCATCGAGTCGTTGAGCGCGGCCAACGCGGTGAGCCCGGGGTGCTGGTCCAGCAGGGCGGCGGCTGCCACCGCGCCGCCGTTGCGGTCGAAGTCGGCGTACGCGATGTGCCGGCCGGTGAGCCGGCGACCGTGGTCGCGGGCCGCCCGACGCAGCCCGGCCAGCCGGTCGGTGGTGGTGGTGAGGTGGCGCGGTCCGGCGATGACACCGATCGTGGTGTGGCCCAGCCGGTAGAGCGCGTCGCCGGCCAACCAGCCGCCGTGCTCGTTCGCCGGCACGATCGCGTCCCCGGCCAGCTCGTGCCGGCCGATGACGGCGACCCGGCCGCCGGTCTCCTCGAACAGCCGCAGTCGCCGGTCCAGCCGGGCGGTGACCGGCGTGTCGTGGTAGCCGGAGCCGGCCAGTACGATCGCCGCGGCCTGGTGGGCGTGCAACAGCTCGACGTACGCCAGCTCCCGCTCGGGGTCCCGGTAGCTGTTGCAGATGATGACGAGCCGCCCGTGGTCGGTGGCGATCCGCTGCAGACCCCGGGTGATCTCCGCGAAGTACGGGTCGGAGACGTCATGCACGATCACCCCGACCGCGCTGCGATCGGCCCGGGCCAGTTGCCGCGCGTTGGCGTTGGGGACGAACTGCAACTCGGCGACGGCGGCGAGGACCCGTTGGCGCAGCGCGTCGGCCACCGGTTTGGGGCTGTTGTTGATGATCCGGGAGACGGTGGCCGTCGAGACACCCGCGCGTCGCGCGACGTCCGCCAAGGTGGCCATTCTTCCCCTTCCGGCCGGGTGCCGGCCGGCCCGGATCTGGTCGACAGGGTAGCCCACCCGAGCCGGCACGCAATCGCTTGCTTGACCGAGTCTACCGCCGGTAGCCTGCCAGGAAAGCGCTTACCTGAAGGGTAGGGCGAGATGTCCGAACGCGTCCCGGTGGGGATCGTCATGAACGGTGTGACCGGTCGGATGGGCTACCGGCAACACCTGATCCGGTCCCTGCTGGCCATCCGGGAACAGGGCGGTGTCCCGCTGCGCGGCGGCACCCGGCTGTGGCCCGAGCTGGTCCTGGTCGGACGCAACGAGGAGAAGCTGCGCGAGGTCGCCGGGCGGCACGGCCTGACCGACTGGACCACCGACCTCGACGCGGCGCTGGCCCGCCCGGACGTCTCGGTCTACTTCGACGCCCAGGTAACCAGCGAGCGGGAGAAGGCGATCCGGCTCGCGATCGATGCCGGCAAGCACGTCTACACCGAGAAACCGCTGGCGACCACCCTGTCCGGCGCGGTCGACCTGGCCCGCGCGGCCGACGCCGCCGGGCTGCGGCACGGCGTGGTGCAGGACAAGCTGTTCCTGCCGGGGCTGCGCAAACTCGACCGGTTGGTGCGCAGCGGCTTCTTCGGTCGCATCCTGTCGGTGCGCGGCGAGTTCGGCTACTGGGTGTTCGAGGGCGACTGGCAGCCCGCCCAGCGGCCGAGCTGGAACTACCGCGCGGCCGACGGCGGCGGCATCGTGGTGGACATGTTCCCGCACTGGCACTACGTGCTGGAGCAGATCTTCGCACCGGTCCGCGCGGTCACCGCACACGTCGCCACCCACGTCCCGACCCGCTGGGACGAGGACGGCGCGGAGTACGCGGCGACCGCCGACGACGCCGCGTACGCCATATTCGAACTCGACGGCGGCATCGTCGCGCAGATCAACTCGTCCTGGGCCGTCCGGGTCAACCGCGACGAGCTTGTCGAGTTCCAGGTCGACGGCACCCTCGGCAGCGCGGTCGCCGGGCTGCGCGGTTGCCGGATCCAGCACCGCGCCGCGACCCCGAAACCGGTGTGGAACCCCGACCTGCCGACCACCGAGGACTTCCGGGCCCAGTGGCAGGAGGTGCCGGACAACGCCGAGTTCGACAACGGCTTCAAGGCGCAGTGGGAGATGTTCCTGCGGCACGTCGTCGACGACGCCCCGTACACCTGGGACCTGTGGGCCGGGGCCCGCGGCGTCCAGCTCGCCGAACTGGGGCTGGTCTCCGCCCACGAGGGCCGCCGGATCGAGATCCCGGAGCTGACCTCGTGAACCGGGTGACCCTGCCCGACGGCCCGCTGACCCTGTCCGGGGCGGGTGGCGAGTTCGCCACCCCAGGGCCACGGTTCACCAGCCGGGTCGCGTACGCCGCCGCCCACGTGGTGGCCGACCCGGCCGCCGAGAACGTACCCGGCGCGCCCGCGGCCGTCGACTGGGACGCGACGCTCGCGTTCCGCCGGCACCTGTGGGCGTACGGCTTCGGTGTTGCCGAGGCGATGGACACCGCGCAGCGGGGGATGGGGCTCGACCACCCGACCGCGCGGGAGCTGATCCGCCGGTCGGCCGCGCTGGCCCGGGCCGAGGGCGGGACGATCGCGGCCGGGGTGGCCACCGACCAGTTGCCGGCCGGACCGGCCACCCTGGACCAGGTGCGGGCGGCGTACGCCGAACAGCTCGCGGACGTGCAGGCGGCCGGCGCCGTACCGGTGCTCATGTGCAGCCGGCACCTCGCGGCGGCCGCCCGCTCGGCCGACGACTACCTCGAAACGTACGGCAAGCTGCTCAGCGAGACCGACCGCCCGGTGGTGCTGCACTGGCTGGGCCCCGCGTTCGACCCGGCGCTGGCCGGCTACTGGGGGGACGACGACCCGCTCCGGGCGATGGACACCGTGGTCGGCCTGATCGAGGCGTACGCCACAAAGGTCGACGGGATCAAGCTGTCCCTGCTCGACGCAGAGCTGGAGATCGCGTTGCGTCGCCGGCTGCCTTCCGGCGTCCGGATGTACACCGGTGACGACTTCAACTACCCGGCGCTGATCCGCGGCGACACCGACGGCCACTCCGACGCCCTGCTCGGCGTCCTGGCGGCGATCGCGCCGCCCGCCGCAGCCGCGCTGCGCGCGCTCGACGCCGGCGACCTGGACGGCTACGACCGGCTCCTCGACCCCACGCTGCCGCTGGCCCGGCACCTGTTCGCCGCGCCGACCTACCACTACAAGACCGGTATCGTATTCCTCGCCTGGCTGGCCGGCCACCAGGACCACCTCACGATGGTCGGCGGCCTGCACAGCGGCCGGTCCCCGGCGCACCTGGCCCGGCTGATCCGGCTCGCCGACGCCGCCGGCCTGCTGCCGGACGCCGACCTCGCGGCGGCGCGGATCAACGCCTGGGGCACCACGGTGGGGGTGGCGACGCCGTGCACCGGTTCTCGCTGAACCAGGCCACCACCAGGCACTGGCCGCTACCGGAGCTGGCCGCCGGCTGCGCCGACGCCGGGGTCACCGGCGTCGGCCTGTGGCGGGAGGACGTCCAGTCCTTCGGCCTGGACGCCACCCGCGAGCTGATGACCGACGCCGGGCTCGCGGTGACGTCACTGTGCCGCGGCGGGTTCTTCAACACCCCCGACTGGTACGACGAGAACCGGCGGGCAATCGACGAGGCGGCGGCCATCGGCGCTCCCGTGCTGGTGCTGGTCTCCGGCGGGCTGCCGGCCCCTGGTGATCCGGCGTCCGGCGGTGGGGTGCCGGCGTCCGATTGGCGGGACCTGGACGCGGCGCGGGAACGTGTCGGCGAGGCGATCGGCGCCCTGGTGCCGCACGCCCTCGCCGCCGGTGTCCGGCTCGCGATCGAGCCGCTGCACCCGATGTTCTGCTCCGACCGGTGCGTGGTGGTAACCCTCAACCAGGCGCTCGACCTCGCCGCGCCGTACCCGTCGGCGGCGGTAGGGGTGGTCGTCGACACCTACCACCTGTGGTGGGACGACACCGTGTGGGCGCAGATCGACCGCGCCGGGCGGGAGGACCGGATCGCCTGCTTCCAGCTCGCCGACTGGGTCACCCCACTGCCTGCCGGCGTGTTGCTCGGCCGGGGCCTGCCCGGCACCGGCTGCGTGGAACTGCGGCGTTTCCGGGCGGCCGTGGACGCGGCCGGCTACGCGGGTCCGATCGAGGTGGAGGTGTTCTCGGCCGAGGCGTGGGCCCGGCCCGGCCGGGAGGTGCTGGCCGAGGCGCTGGCCGGCTACCACGCCACCACCCCGTGATCCGGCAGAAGGTTGTGGTGATCCGCGCGCCCGAGGTGCCATCGACGGGCCCGCGAGGGTGGCCTCGTACCGGGAATCCGCGCCGGTACGGGGTCATCCTCGCGTCTGGGGCCCGTGTCGTCGGTCGGGCCGAGGGCGTCGGCACCGTTCCTAACGCCGGCCGGCCAGCACATCGCGGGCGATCGCGTCCCGCTCGGCCGCCTCCCGTTCGGCCTGCTCCTGCTCGGCCGCGGCGCGGCGGTCGTACGCGTCGCGCGCCTCGACGATCTCCCGCTGGTGCGACTCGGTCCAGGTGACCAGGGCCCGGATCGTCTCGTGCAGGGTGGTCCCGAGCGAGGTCAGCTCGTAGTCGACCCGGGGCGGCACCGTCGGATGGACGGTGCGGCTGATCAGGCCGTCGCGCTCCAGGTGTCGCAGGGTCCGGGCGAGCATCCGCTGACTGATCCCGTCGATCATCCGGCGCAGCTCGGTGAACCGTAGACTCCGCCGGTCGAGCAGGGCGATCACGAGCAGTGACCACTTGTCGGCGATCCGATCGAGGATCTGCCGGACCTCGCAGTCTTCCCGGGTGTCCCACTGGAGCACGTCGTAGTCGGGGCCGGTATCCGCGCAGTAACTGACGGACGGCGAAGTTCCTTCTTCCACGGCCACCGATAGTGCCCGACGATTCTGCTGGTTACAAGAAGGAACCGGCAGGCCGTGCGGATACCGCACCTGTCGGTTCCCCAGTGAGGGGGGTTTCGACATGTCTACGACCCGCGACCGGGACGGCCGCGCGTGGGGTGTGCTGCTCGTCCTGTGCGGCGCCGTCTTCCTGGAGGGCGTCGATATCGCGATGGTGAACGTCGCGTTGCCGGCCATCCGGGCCGACCTGGGACTGTCGACAGGCACGCTCAGTTGGGTGGCCAGCGCGTACGTCCTGGGTTACGGCGGCTTCATGCTGCTCGGCGGGCGGGCCGCCGACCTGCTCGGCCGGCGCCGGATGTTCCTGCTCTGGCTCACCGTGTTCCTGGTGTTCTCGGGGCTCGGCGGCTTCGCCACCGAGGGCTGGATGTTGCTGATCGCCCGGTTCGTGACCGGAGTGGCGTCCGCCTTCATGGCGCCGGCCGGCCTGGCGCTGGTGGCCGGCAACTTCCCCGAGGGGCGCAGTCGGACCCGGGCCCTCGCCATCTATGCCGGCATCGCGTCCGGCGGGTTCTCGCTCGGCCTGGTCGTCGGTGGGCTGCTCGCCGCCGTGGGCTGGCGGTGGGTCTTCTTCGCCCCGGTGATCCTGTCCGCGATCATCCTGGTGGCCGCCATCCCGTTGATCAAAGACACCGTGCCGGATGTCCGGCGGACGGCCGGCTTCGACATCGCCGGGGCGCTCACCGTCACCGGCGCGATGCTGCTCCTCGCGTACGGAGTGGTGCGGCTCGAACACGGCACCGACGGCATCGGCGGCACGGTCACCGTCTTCGCCGCCGGGCTGGCCCTGCTCGCGGCGTTCGTGGTGATCGAGCGCCGGGCGACCAATCCGCTGGTCCGGCTGGGCATCCTCCGTTCCGGCCCGCTGGTGCGGACCAACCTGTCCGCGCTGCTGTTCATGGGGGCCTTCGCCGGTTTCCAGTTCATGCTCACCCTGTACCTCCAGGAGATCCGTGGCTGGTCCGCCCTGCAGACCGGCCTGGCGATGCTCGTGGTGGCCATCGACATGGTGCTCGCCCCGACCCTGACGCCGCGGTTGGTCAACCGGTTCGGCACCGTCCGGGTACTGTTCGGCGGCCTGCTGCTGGCGGTGGCGGCGTACGCGCTGTTCCTGCCGGTGGCACCGGACTGGACGTACGCCGCGATGCTGCCCACCATGGTGCTGCTCGGCCTGGCCTTCACGCTCGCCTACGGTCCGCTCACCATGGCCGGGGTCGAGGGCATCGACGAGACCGAGCACGGCCTCGCCGGTGGACTGCTGTACACGGCGTTCCAGTTCGGCATGGCCCTGGGCATCTCGGCGGTGACCGCGGTCAGCGTGGCCGCGGTCCGGGACGGCACGGAGCGGGTCACCCTCGACTCCGTGCGCGCCGCCCTGGTCATCCCCGTGGCGGCGGCGGCACTCGCCGCGATCGTCACGGCCTTTGGCCTGCGTCGCCGGGTGGTCGCCGGGGTCGCGCCCGAACCCGTCCGGGCATCGGCCTGACCACATTCACGAAAGCGCCGTGGGGAAGGTCCCTTACCAACGCAATGCGTTGGTAAGGGACCTTCCCCACGGCGGAGCGACATTCATGACCGTAACGGGCTGCTACACTCTAGGCTCCCTGGGGAGTGGGCCCGTGACCAGCCCGATCATCGGTGATCGGGTGATGTCACGTGATCGTGCACAACAGCGAGCAAGGGCGTTGGTCTTTCGTTGCCTGGCAGGAGGCTGGCGTGACAGAAGGGCTCCCGTACTTCTTTCTCAGTTACGCCCGCGGAGACGACGACGCCTACGTTCGCAAGTTCTACGAGGAACTGTGCAAAGAAGTGCGGATACGTTCGGGTGATCTCGCGAATCCGGATGTGGGCTTTCTCGACACCCGGGGGATCGCGCTCGGGGCGCCGTGGTCGGACGAACTGACCCGGGCCCTGCACCGCAGCCGGACCTTCCTCGCCCTGTGCTCACCGCTCTACTTCAACAGCGAATACTGCGGCAAGGAATGGGCCGTCTTCGCCGACCGCGTGCAGCGGACGACCGAGAAGACGGGCGTCCGGCCACCGGTCATGTTCCCGCTGGTCTGGATGCCACGCACCGAGATGCACCCGGCCGCCCAGGAACTCCAGCAGACCACCGACCGGCTGGATCCGCGCTACCGCGAGCATGGCCTGCGCACCTACATGCGGCTGGCGAAACACCGGGACCGCCGGTTCAGCTTCGTCTCCGCCCTCGCCGAGATGATCGTGGCGAACGCCCGGCTCTACGAGCTGCCGCCGCCCGCGGGTCACCCGGACATCACGCTGGTGCCCAGTTCCTTCACCGCCACCCTCAACGCCGGGCGGACCTCGCCGCCGTCGAACCGGCAGACCACGAAGTACGTGCACTTCGTGGTCGCCGCCACCGCGCGCTCGGACATGCGTCCGCACCGAAGCAGCCTGGCCTACTACGGCGACACGTACCGCGACTGGGCGCCGTACCAGCCGGAACTCACCCAGCCGCTGGGCACGTACGCCACCGCCATCGCCACCCGGCAGCGGTTCGGGGCCGAGGTCGCCGCGATCGCCGACCTGCCGACGCACCTGCGCCAGGCGAAGGAGCGCAACCAACTCCTGGTGCTGCTCGTGGACGCGTGGGCGCCGCACCTGTCCGAGTGCGAGAGTGTGCTCGCCGCGCACGGGGCGGGCGACTCCGCAACCACCGCCGTGATCGTCCCGGTGAGCCGCAGCGACGACGAGAGCATGCACAACTGGGTACGGCTCGACGACCGGTGCCGCGTCCTCCTGCAGGGCCACCTGCGCAGCCAGGATCTGCGCATGTTCCGGTTCGGCGTACCGACCCACGACCACTTCGGCGAGGTGTTGACCGAGGTCCTGGAGACCGCCTACAACCGGCTGCTCGCCGAGGGGCGGTCGCTCCGCACGCCCCCAGACCCGTTTGTCGAACGTCCCATTCTGGACGGCCCACAGCCCGACACACCGGAGAACTGACCATGAGCGACTCACCGACGACTCCCGGTCCGGCAGGTTCGTCCACCGGTCAGATCATCACGTTCTATTCCTACAAGGGCGGCACCGGCCGGACGATGGCGGTCGCGAACGTGTCGTGGATTCTGGCGAGCAACGGTTTCCGGGTCCTCACCCTCGACTGGGATCTGGAATCACCCGGTCTGCACAAATACTTCCAACCATTCCTTGTCGACAAGAAACTCCAGTCCTCGCCCGGCGTCATCGACCTGCTCCAAAGCTTCGGGGCGGCCCCGCTCAGCCCCGGCCCGGAGACCGGCGGTGACACGTGGATCCGGGAGTACGTCCAGATCGGCGACTACGCGGCCTCCCTGGAATGGGAGTTCCCCGGATCCGGAACCATCGATTTCGTCCCGGCCGGGCGGCAGAACTCCGCGTACTCGCTGGCGGTGAGCACCTTCAACTGGGACAAGTTCTATTCGGAGCGCAGGGGAGGCACCTTCCTCACCACGCTCCGCGACGTCATGCGGGCGGAGTACGACTACGTGCTGGTGGACAGCCGCACCGGACTCAGCGACGCGGCCGGGGTCTGCACGGTGCTACTGCCGGACGTCGTCGTGGACTGCTTCACCATGAGCGCGCAGAGCATCGACGGCGCGGTGGCGGTCGCCCACTCGATCCGGAACAAGCGACGGGATCAGCCGATCCGCATCCTGCCCGTGCCGATGAAGGTGGAGGACGGCGAGCAGATCAAGCTGGAGGCCGGGCGGGACTACGCGCGGGCCGGTTTCGACACCTTCCTCTCCCACCTGTCGGCCGGCCACCTCAACCGGTACTGGGGCGACGTGGAGGTGCCGTACAAGTCGTTCTACGCGTACGAGGAGATCCTGGCGACGTTCGGGGACCGCCCCCACCAGGAAAGCTCGCTGCTGGCAGCGTACGAGCGGCTCGCCAGGGTGCTGACCGACGGGCAGGTCAGCGAGGTTGGTGCGATCGACGAGGCGGAGCGGCGCACCTGGCTCGCCGAATTCGAACGTCCGCGGGCGGATCCGATCTCCGACGTGCTGGTGAGCTACTCCGCTGAGCAACGGATCTGGGCCGAGTGGATCACGGCCGAGCTGACCGCCGTGGGGATCAAGGCGACGTACCAGAACGTCGACGCCCCCGACAGCGGTGAGGTGCTGGCCACCCTGCACCGTGCGCTGAACCGGACCAGCCGGGTGATGGCCCTGCTCTCGCCGAGCTACCTCGCCTCGGAGACTGCCGCCCAGTTCTGGAAGACGGTAAGCGCCGACGACGCGAAGAAGTTCCAGCGCTACCTGATCCCGGTACGGCCGGAACCGGTGCGCGTCGGTCCGCCGTACACCGACCAGGTGCCGATCGACCTGTTCGAACGGTCGGCGGAGCAGGCGCGGACGGCACTGCTCAACGGGATCGGCCGACGGTTGGTCGGGTCGGGGACCGTCGGCGGGCACGGCGCCCGTTTCCCTGGTGCTCGCCCGCCGGTGTCGAACGTGCCGCAACGCAACCTGGTCTTCACCGGCCGCAACGACCTGCTGGAGCACCTGCGGGACGAGTTGGCGGGGACCGTCACGGTGGTGATGCCGCAGGCCCTCTACGGATTGGGTGGTGTCGGCAAGACCCAGGTGGCGCTGGAGTACGCCAACCGGTTCGCGGCGCACTACGACATCGTCTGGTGGATCTCCGCCGAGCAACCGGCCCTGGTCCGGACGGCGCTCGTCGAACTCGGCGAGCGGCTGCGCCTTCCGGCCGAGGACAACGAGAACGCCACCGCGCACGCCGTGCTGGACCACCTCCAGCGAGGTGAGCCGTACGCCCGCTGGCTGCTCATCTACGACAATGTGAACGAGCCGGCCGACGTGCGGGAATACATCCCGCAGGGTCCCGGAGACGTGCTGCTGACCTCCCGGAATCCCGCCTGGAGCAGCAAAGCCCGGCCCGTCGAGGTGGGTGTGTTCGGCCGGCTGGAGAGCATCGCGTTGCTGCGCAAGATCGTCCCGGGGCTGTCCGACGTCGATGCCGACCAGGTCGCCGAGAAACTCGGCGACCTACCGCTGGCGATCGAGCAGGCCGGGGCGTGGCTGGCGACCACCGCGATGCCGGTCCACGAATACCTGCGGGAGTTGGACCAACTGCTGCCCCAGGTCCTCGCCGAGAACCCGCCGCCCGGGTACGAGGAAACCGCGGCGGCGATCTGGACCCTGTCGTTGGACCGGCTGCGGCAGCAGCGTCCGGGCGCCGCGAAGCTGATGGAACTCTGCTGCTTCTTCGGACCCGAGCCCATCCCCACCTCCCTGATCTACAGCAAGCGTTGCCTGGCCGTCCTGGCCCAGCACGACCCGACGCTGCGCGACCTCGAGGACCGCATGCTGGTCGCCCCGCTGGTCCGGGAGATCCACCGGTACGCGTTGATCCAGTTCGGCGCCGGGCAGAGCACCATCCAGGTGCACCGGCTCGTGCAGGCGGTGATCCAGGACCGGTTGTCGGCCGAGGCGGAGGAGAACCTGCGGCACGTCCACGACATCCTGGCCGAGGCGGAACGCAAGGACCCGGACGAGCCGGGCAACTGGATCACCTACGACGGGATCTGGCCGCATCTGGTGCCCACGAAGGCCGACGCGTCCATCGAGCCCCCGGTCCGCCAACTGATCATCGACGTGGTCCGGTACCTGTACCGGCGCGGCTACTACGTGAGCTGCCAGGAACTCGCCGAACGCAGCCTGAACCGTTGGGCGGCGGCCGGGCTGTCCCCGGACGACCCGGTGACCCTGCTGTTGCGGTTCCACCTGGCCAACGCGCTACGCGGGCAGGCCGACTACGCCGGCTGCTTCGCCGCGAACGAGGACATCCTGGAGCGCCAGGAGCGGACGCTCGGCTCACACCACCCGTACACCCTGCTCACCGCCCGCAGCCTCGGCGCCGACCTGCGGACCGCCGGCCGGTACGCCGAGGCCCGCGCACTGGACGAGCGGACCCTGAGCCGGTTCCGCGAGGTGTTCGGTGACGGCCACCGGGACACCCTCCAAGCGGCCAACAACCTCGGCGTCACCCTGCGGCTGGTCGGGGATTTCCAGGCCGCCGCCGAGCGGGACGAGGAGACACTTCGCCTGGGACGGGTGGCGTTCCGCGACGAGCGACACCCGGTGGTCCTCGTCTTCGCCGCCAACTACGGGCGCGACCTGCGCGAGATCGGCGACTTCGACAACTCGCACCGGATCCTGGAGCAGGCGTTCGACGCCCACCGCGAGGTGCTCGGCGAGGACCACGCGGACACCCTGCGAACGGCTCGCAGCCTGGCCGTGACCCTGCGAAAGCTCGGCGAGCTGGAGGCGGCCCGCGAACTCAGCCGGGACACCCTGCAGCGCCACGAGCGCCGGCACGGTCCCGAACACATGGACACCATGGCCTGTTCGCTGAACCTGGCCTGCGACGAGTCGGCGCTCGGCGACGACCGGGCGGCGCAGCAGCGGGCAGAGGCGGTGCTGCACCGCTACCGCCGGCTGTTCGGCGAACACCACACGTTCACCATGGCCTGCGCCAACGACCTGAGCATCTTCGTCCGTCGGTTGGGTGACCACCAGGCTGCCCGTCGACTGTCCGAGGAGGTCGTCGAGGTGTTCCGCGAGGTGCTCGGCGACGATCACCCCTACACCCTGGCGAGCCGGGCCAACCTGGCCAACGACATCTACTCGATGGGGGATTTCGACCAGGCCCGGAGCCTCGACCAGGAGATCCGCGACCGATTCGAGCGGGTGCTCGGCGACAGGCATCCCGACACACTGGCGGTCGCCGCGAACCTGGCCATGAGCCAACGGGGCACCGGTGACGTCGCCGCCGCCCGGAAATCCGCCAACAAGGTCCTGACGAGGATGACTGAGGTGCTCGGCAAGACCCATCCGAATGTCACGGCGGCACAGACCGGCCAGATCCGGTTCAACTGCGACATTGAACCGCCGCCGACCTGACCAGCGTTGATCAAGAGGTCCGCGTCATGTGGAAGCGCTTCCGATGACGCGGATCTCTTGATCAACGCCGTGACCTGGGTCGGCGGTCGACCCGGCGAGCAACCAGCGTGCCGTCTCGTCGAGGTCGGCGGACCCGATCCGCTGGTACAACGCCCGCACCACCTCGGGTCGGCGGTCCAACGCGAGGGCGAGGGCGTCGCGCGGCGCCGCCCGTCGGGTGGCCAGCGCCAGCCCCACCCACCCGTCGACATCGGCCGGATCCGCCGCCACCGCGCGGCGGTAGCTGTCGACCGCCGCGTCCCAGTCGCCGGCCAGGTAGGGGCGCACTCCGGGCCGTTCCCGATCGGTGAGCGGCTCCCCGGTGATCCGCTGCCGGGCGACGCGGGCGAGCACCGGAAGCGGGGCCGGACCCGGTGCGGCCGCGCGCAGTTCGGTGGAGATCGACCATCGGGATCCGGTCCGCCACGCGGTCACGAGGCGATCCACCTGGTCGCTGGGCGGTCTGACGTTGGTCAGGCGCCAGGCCACCGCGGACGCCTCCGTCATGTCGGCCACCGCGGCTCGGACCGCGGGCCGGACCGGAACGTCCCGCCAGCGGTCCAGCGTCTCGGTCATGCCGGTGACGAACCGGATGCCCGCCGCAGTCAGCTCACCCGAGTCGAGTAGCGTGCCGGCGGCCTCGGTGGTCTGCGCCAACCAGTACGCGAACTCGACTTCCGCCACCGGACCGGCGCCGCCGCGGCAACGTTGCCGCCAGTAGTCGGCCACGCCCAGGTGGGCGTAGGCGCCCTGGAGCAGCGCGCCGACGGGGCGGGGGTCCGCCCGCCACGGCGCCCGGTGCCGCGGCGGGCCACCCGGCTCGTACAGGGGCAGCAGGTCGAGCAGGCCGCCGAGCTTCATGTGCTGCGACTCGTGGATGAGCAGCAGCGCCACGGCGTCCGGGTCGCCTGGGTCGGCGAGCGCGATGGCACCGAACGCCAGTCGCGACGTCGCGCTCACCGTCCTGCGGGTCGGTGTCGCGACCAGCGGAACAATCGAGCGCAGGGTGACCCGGAGGGCGTCCGCGTGGGCGGGATGATCCCTGACGATCATCCTCCAGGCGTGGTCGAGCCGCCCCCGCCACCCGGCCACGGAGGCGTCGTCCAGCCGTGCCGCCGGCGGCTGGTGGTAAAGGGCGCGGTCCGGGTCCACATCGTCGAGGGTTACCGTCAACGGCACGGCGGCTCCCGACGTGCGGAACCGTCGGGCCGCCGCCCAGCCGGCACCGCCCACCGACGGCACCCTGCGGTCGCCCGCGTCGCCCGCGTCGCCCGCGTCGCCCGCGTCGCCCGCGTCGCCCGCGTCGCCCGCGTCGTCAACCGTCACCGTGCCGGCCGGCCCGGTGATCCGCACCGTCCCGCGTCGGTGGTGGACGACGGCCTGGCCGGCACCGAGCCCGTGCGCCGTACCGATGGTGGGCAGCGCCACCGTGCCCGCCCGGATCGGGACCGTCATCTCACAGTCGAGTCCCGCCCGGATGGCGGCCGCCGCGGCGTAGCCGCGCAACTGTCCCAGATCGGTGGCCAGCGTGTCCGCATCCACCTCGGGGAGGTGCAGCCGGCGCAGGCATCCGGCCGCCCAGGCCGCGAGGAACGGGTGGCTCAGCACCTCGTCGGCCGCGTACGGATCGTGCCGCCGGGCCCGGTCCAGCAGCGCCACCGCCGCCGGGATGCCCGCCGGCTCGGCGAACTGCCGCCGTTGTGCCTGGGCGACCAGCGTGCGCAGCAACAGCAGCCGGCTGGAGCGCTGTCCGTCGACGAGCAGACGCAGGGCCGCCTCGTCGCCGTATCCGGCCGCGAGACCCCGCAGTTGTGCCGCGGTGATCAGGTGCTCGCGCATCCGTCCACCGGATCGGTCCCGGTGCCGGCCCCAGCCCTGACGCCGGCCGTGGCTCCGGTGCCGGCTGACCGGAGAGCGTCCAGGTCACCGGCCAGTCGGCGCCGGATGTGCGTGATCAGGGTGAGCAGGTCCGGGCAGTACACGGACGGCCGGTCGAAGCCGTGTCGTGGATCGAACCGGTGAGCGCGCAAACCGCCGCCGCAGACCCGGACGATGGGACACGCCCGGCAGGTCGAGCCCAGTCCCGTGCCGCCCCGTCCCGTCCGCCACCCGGGATGCGCCAGGACGTCGTCGAACGAATTGTCGAACACCGAGAGGCCGGTGGCGGCACCACCGTCGACGGTCGTCTTGAGGGCGTCGTGCTGCTCGATGGTGCCGTCCGTCTCCACCACGACCAGGTCCGTCGGGTCAGGCCCGATGACCTCGCTGCCTCCCGGTCCACCCAGCAGCAGGCTGATCGCCGAACTGAACAGCCGGATGTCGGTCTCCCGCCGGGGCGCGTCGTACCAGCGGTCGAACACGGCGATCAACCAGTCGGCGTACGGCGTCGCGGGGGAGCCGGGCAGCCGCCCGGGGGGTGGCGCCTGCCAGTTGCCGTGCGGCAACAGCAGGTCCAGCCTCGGTGGGGCAAAGGCGAGGAGACTCTCATAGGTGGCGACGGGGTCATTGGCGAGGTCGATGGTGCACAGCAGGCCGGCGAACCGGGACCGGTGTCGTTGCTGGTTGAGCAGTGCGATGCCGCGGGCCACCCGCCGGTAGCTGCTCCGGCCGTCGGTGTACCGCCGGTGCCGGTCGTTCGCGGCGGGGTCGCCGTCGACGCTCACCCCGACGGTGATGTCGTGCTGGTGGAACACGTCGAGGAACGTCTCGTCGAGCAGCGTGCCGTTGGTCTGCACCCCTATCGCCACCCTGGTGGACGCCCGCACGGACCGCCGGATGCGGTCCGCCCCGTAATCGATGAACGAGGCACCGGCCAGGAGCGGTTCGCCTCCGTGCAGAACGATCCGTACGCCGCTGATGTCGCGCTCCTCGACGTGCGCGGCGATGCGATCGGCGGCGCGATCCACCACTGCCCGGGACATGACTCCGGTCCGGCGGCGCCAGCCCTGGTCCGCGTGCTCGTACACGTAGCAGTAGTCACAGGCCAGGTTGCACCTGCCATGCACCTTCAGCAGGATCTGCCGGAGCGCCGCCGCCGGCCGACCGGTGCGGGAGCCTTCCACCGGGGTCCGATCAGATGACGGAGGTGAACGGTGAGACGGACTCCTGGTCGGGCAGCGCAACGCTGTCCAGCATCCGCCGTACCGAGGAGGCGAACACCGTGTCATCGAGCGCCAACAGATCACCCAACGGGATGTCGCCCACCTCAAGCACGTCCGACGCGATGTCGTGCTCGATCGAATCCACTACTGGTCCCACCTCATCGAGTAAAACCGGATGCGTCAACCGCTGACGACCGTACTGTCTCAGGTCCGCGGGTCCGTGATGGGCCCGATCGGAAGTCTCACACTGACGACATGTCGGCGAGCCGGGAGGGCCGGTGTCGTGCCATCCACTGGACGGCGAAGTCGGCCGCCCGGCGCGCCGGCAACGCGAGGCTCGCCGCAGCCCCGACCAGTCCGTCGGTCACCACGTCGGTCCGTTCCCGGAATTCACGGCCGAGTTCGCCGAAGTCCGTGGCGTCCAGCGCCACCGAGGTGTAGGTCACCCAGTTCCGCTCGCCACCAACCAGCACCGCACACGAGTTGGTCCGGACGGGTGGGTCGGGCAGCCGGTATTCGGCAAGGTGGAACGTCGTACACGCCTCGAAGCCCACGCCCACGAGCAGTACCGTGGCGTCCCGTTCGACAAGTCTGGCCAGCGGGGACCGCTCGCCCAACGGGCTGTCGAGCGCGTGGTCGGCGAGGATCTCGGCGGCGGCCGGCCCGATGCCGGCGAACGAGGTCTGCGGGTGGGCGCTGCGCGACGCTCCCGGCCAGGTGCGGATGCGCTCGGCCACCACGCCGACCGTCTCGCTCGGCGTGATTGCGGGATCGAACGCCGGCAGGTGCTCCCGGAAGACCGGCCACCACTGCTCCGGCAGCGGCGGGTCGGCGAGCCGGGAGGGATCGCGGTTGAGCGGCGTCTGGGCGGGCGCCACCACCGTCCCGGTCGGACCCAGCACGTCGAGCAGGGCGTGCACCAGTGCCGTGGCACCTCCGACGACCCAGCCGACCGCCCGCAACGAGGAGTGCAACAGAACCGTGTCGCCCGGACGGACGCCGAGCCGCCGGAAGTCGTCGGCCAATGTGCTCCGCGTCGGCGGACCGACCGGTGTCGGATCTCCCAGCACGATAGGTCCTCCGGAGCTGGCCCTGGTGGCACGCACCTGATCGCCTCACAGCGGCAGGTGAGATTGGCGCGTGAACAGTCCGCCTGGTCGGGCCCTGGTGAGGGGCCCCGAGGCAAAGCGAGCAACGGTACCACGCGGCGACCGTGGCCTGCGGCATAACGGCCGATCAGGTGCGCGACATCGAGACCGGACGGCCGGTGCCGTTGCCGATTTCGGAATCGGCCTGGACCGCGGTCAGGACGCGTAGCGCAGCGTCGCCACCGTCACCGCCGCGACCAGGGCCAACAGAGCCACGACCAGCGCGGGGCGGCGACGGACCGCCCGGCGTAGCCGGTCCCACCGCAGTCGCCACCGTGCCCACCGCCACCGCCACCGGCGCACCGGTCCGAGGCGCGCCGGCAGCCTCTCGATCTCCGGCACCCGATCGAGTACGGCCCGTGCGGCGACGCGGGTCACGCCGGCCTCGGTAAAGGCCACGACCACCGCGGCTGGGCCGTCGTCGACGAGCGCCAGCAGCAGGTGCCGCGTGCCGACCCGGTCGGCGCCGGTGAGCAGAGCTGTGCGGCGGGCCCGCTCCCACAGTGCCCGAGCGGTGGCGTCGAGCCGTACCACCGGCGCGCCGGGCCGGTAGGTCCCCCTGGGCCGCAGCCGTTCGACGAGCCGGTCACGGTCGACCCCCAGCCGGTGCCAGACGGTCGTCGCGGCACCGTCCCGCTCGCCGAGCAGGGCCAGGGCGACGTCATCGGCGGAGATCTCGGTACGACCGTCGTGGCGCGCGGTCACCCCGGCGGCCAGTAACACGGTCCTCGCCTCGACCGTGACGAAGTCGAACCAGCTCGGCATGAGGCGGCAGCCTACCGGGCGGGCAATGGCCGGCCGGCCTGGGAACGGTGGGAGGGTTGACGCTATCGAACCACCCGATTACGGAGGGTGCTGAGGGGATTGCTCGGCGACTTCCCCCGGGCGATACGCAATTCCCATTCCGTGGAGCCGTCGGAATTGAATATTTCATGAATGTCGTCGATGGCATCTGTCCCTCCACCCTGTCCCTTTGGCCCATCGACCATCTCCTTTAACAATGTCTATAGTCACTGGGTTCAATATCGACGTCTCCCTGTTCAGGTCAAGGGTGATCTGTGTGCGGGGGGAGTGAGGGGACACACTGTGACAATCAAAGGTCGAATGGCGCGCCGGGCGGTTGCCCCGATCGTCACCGCGATCCTGGTGACCGGGTCGTCGCTCGCCTACGGGCCACCGTCCGTCGCGGCGACCGAGGCGTACACCAATCCGATCCTCACCTGGGACCGGATCGCCGAGACCGCGATCTTCGACGTCGCCGGCCACGCGCCGCAGATCCAGTCCCGGGGCGCCTCGATGGTGCATGGCGCGATCTACGACGCGGTGAACGCCATCGCCGGCACGCCGTACCAGCCGTACCTCGTCGCACCGCCGGCCACCGGCTCCGAGTCGACCGACGCCGCGGTCGCCACGGCCGCCTTCCGGGTGCTGGATTCGCTCTTCCCCGCCCAGCACGCCTCGCTCCAGACGAGGTACGACGAGTCGTTGGCCGCCATTCCGAACGGCACCGCGAAGACCCGCGGCATCGACATCGGCACGCGGACGGCCAGCGCCATGATCACTTTCAGGCAGAATGACGGGGCCTTCGGACCCCAGACCTTTCCCGTGGGGACGCAACCCGGTCAATGGCGGCCCACCCCGCCGGGCTTCGGCAATGACGGGGCCTGGGTCGGCCACATGAAGCCGTTCCTGGTGCCCAGCGCCACGATGTTCCGCACCGCCGGGCCGCCGGCGCTGACCAGCTCGCAGTACGCCCGGGACTACAACGAGGTCAAGAAGCTCGGCCGGGTCACGGGTTCCACCCGTACCGCCGACCAGACCGAGGCGGCGATCTGGTGGCACGACCGCCGGCTCCCGGCATGGGAGATCAAGCGCCAGCTCGCGACGAACCAGCGACTGAGCGTCCTGCGGACCGCCCGGATGTTCGCCATGGTCAACCTGACCGAGGCCGACGCGGACATCGCCTGCTACAACGAGAAGGCGGCCTGGGGCCGGTGGCGGCCGATCACCGCCATCCAACTCGGCGACACCGACGGCAACTCCGCTACGGTCCCCGACCCCACCTGGACACCACTGCTGGTCACGCCGCCGCACCCGGATTACACGTCCGGGCACACCTGCCACACCGCCGCCACCATGTCGACGCTTGCCTACTTCTTCGGTCGGGACACCATCCCGTTCAGCGCCTACAGCAGCGACTCGGGCACCCGGCGGCACTTCGGCAGCTTCTCCGCGGCGCTGGCCGAGGTGATCGAGGCGCGGATCTGGGGCGGCATCCATACCCGCAGCGCCGACGAGCAGGGCGCCCGCATCGGGCTGAAGACGATGGCCTACATGAAGGACCGCTACTTCCGCCCGACCGCCGGCTGAGCGGGACGCGACGAGCAGGCACCGAAGCCGGTTCGGCGGTCCGACCGTCCCACGGCGGGCCACCGAACCGGCCGGTAGGTTCTGGTACGTGGCAGACGAATCCTTGCGCTCGGTCGACATCGAGCGCAGCAGCGCCGGCCGGTACGTCGTGCGCAACGCACGCGGCGGCACCATCTCCATCGGTACGGGGAAGGACGACGACTTCACCCCGGTGGAGCTGCTGCTGGCGGCCCTCGGCGGCTGCTCCGCGGTGGATGTCGACCTGGTCACCAGCCGACGCGCCGAACCGGACGAGTTCCGGGTCCGGGTGACCGGCGACAAGATCCGGGACGAGACCGGCGGCAACCGGATGCGCAACCTCCGGGTCGAGTTCGCGGTTGCCTTCCCGGACGGCCCCGCCGGAGACGCGGCCCGGGAGGCGGTGCCGCGCACCATGCGGCTGTCCCACGACCGGATCTGCACCGTCTCCCGCACCGTGGAGGCCGGCACCCCGGTGGAGCTCAGCCAACGGTCGGCCTCGGAACAGTAGCGCCGCCGGAACCCGACCTCCCCGACGCGGCGTTCGTCCGGATTCACACCGCCTGACCTTCCCGCGGTACCGTTTCCGGAGCCTGGCCCGAGGGTGGGCTCAGCCCCGGTCGGTACGCACCAGTGCCCGGATCACCTCCACGGGCAGCTTCGGGGTCCGGTCGGCCCGCAACAGCCCGTTGGTCTCCTGCCCGGTGTCGGTGAGCTGGGTGTAGCAGAACCCGGCCAGCCCGCGGGCGCGCGCCGCCGCCGGAACCAGGTCGGTGAGTCGCCGCTGGAACTCCTCGGCGGAGGTCGCCGTCACGTAGCCCCAGGCGCCCGGTTCCGCGCCGGTGTCGTACCCGATCCCGCCGAACTCGGTCACCATGAACGGCTGCCCCCGGTCGGGCGCGTCGTCGAGCCGCATCCGGTGACCGTTCGGACCGAACCGGTCCAGCAGCTCCGGCATCCGATCCGGATCGTCGTACCGGTCCCGGAACCGGTCACCGTCCTGTGTGTAGTCGTGCGTCGTCCAGATGTCGGAGTCGACGTGTTCCCACCCGTCGTTGGAAACCACCGGCCGGGTGGGGTCCAGCGCCCGGGTGAGGCTGGCCAGCGCGCGGGCGTAGTGCCGCTGCGCCGCCACCCCCGGGCCGCGCGGCACCCCCCAGCTCTCGTTGATGGGCACCCAGGTCACCACGCACGGATGGGACCGGTCCCGCCGGACGATATCCATCCACTCCGCGGTCAGCAGTTCCACCGACCGGGCGCCGAAGGCGTACGCGTTGGCGGTCTCGGCCCACACCAGCAGGCCGAGCCGGTCGGCCCAGTAGAGGAAGCGCGGATCCTCGACCTTCTGATGCACCCGGACGGCGTTGAAGCCCAGCTCCTTGATCAGTTCGACCTCGCGGCGCAGCGCCGTCGGGGAGGGGGCCGCCAGGTGCGACTCCGGCCAGTAGCCCTGCGCCAGCACCGAGCGGACGAAGATCGGCCGATCGTTTATCAAAAAGACGCGCCGTTCGGTGGCGACGCTGCGCAGCCCGGTGTAGCTGGCCACGGTGTCGACGCCCGCTTCGTCGGCCACCTCGACGGTGACGCCGATCAACGTAGGGTTCCACGGCGCCCAGAGCAGGTCCTCGTCGGCGCCGTTACGCAGCCGCGCGATCGGCACCCGGACGGGCAGCACCCGCTCGCTACCGCTCACCTCGACATGGCCGAGCGGAACGCCCTCGTGATCGAGCCGCACCGCGAGCCGGCCGGCGCCCACCGGCCGCCGGTTCAGCTCGACGGTGACGTCGAGAGCGCCGCCGGGAACGTCAGGGACCAGCAGCACGTCGGTGGCGTACGTCGGCGGTACGGCCTCCAGCCACACCGGTTGCCAGATCCCGGTGCTGCGGTGGTACCAGATCCCGTGTGGCCGCTCCCGCCAGTCCTGCTTACCCCGCGGCTGGTCGACGTCGCCGGGGTCGTCGACCGCCCGCACCACCAGGTCGAGCGGGCCGGTGGCGGCCTCGACCCGCTCGGTGATGTCGAAGCTGAACGGCGTCTGGCCGCCCTCGTGGTGGCCCAGGTACCGGCCGTCCAGCCACACGTCGGCCCGCCAGTCCACCGCGCCGAAGTGCAGCAGCAGGCGCGGGCGTGCCGCGTCGTGCCCGGCCGCGACCAGATCGTCGGTGGTGATCCGTCGCCGGTACCACACGACGGGCGCGAACCCGGTTTGCCCGATTCCCGAGACCGGCGACTCGGGCGGGAACGGCACGACGATCCGCTTGTCGAAGTCCACTCCGACGGGCGTCGCCCGGTCGTCGTCGACGCCGTACCCGAAATCCCACAGACCGCACAGGTCCGCCCAGCCCCGACGGACCAGTCGCGGCCGCGGATAGCGGCCGTCCTGGGTGACGGCGTCCGGCGGCCCGACACCCGCGGCGCGGGGATCGGCGGGGTCGGTGACCGGCGTCATGGCGGGAACCTCCGGGTGTCGCGACTGCGGGCGGCTTGATCATTCACCATGTCGGCACCACGGCCGACGTCGAGGCGCTGACCTGGACGCCGGTGGACCGGGACGCGCCGGTCGAGGCGGCCAGGGTCACCGCCCCGCCAGGGGTCACCCGCCACGCGCTGGCCCAGATGCCGGGCACCTTCGTGGCGGATCCGTCGGGTTCCGGTAGCCTCGGGTGAGGTCGAGAGGCGCTGCAACGGGCTGAGCCCGCCACGCTCGGCTGGAAGTTCCACCACGACCAAGGGCGCCTCCGATCGAAGATCGACGGAGGTGGTCGTGTGAGTGGGAGTCAAGGCCGGTCGGGTGCCGAAGCGGCGCTGCGTGAGCTGCTGGACCGCCGTATCGCGGTGCTCGACGGGGCGTGGGGGACGCTGCTCCAGGAGGCGAAACTCAGCCCGGCGGACTACCGGGGCGACCTGATCGCCGAGGACCACCCGAAGGACGTCACCGGCGACCCGGACCTGCTCAACCTGACCCGGCCGGATCTGGTGCTCGACGTGCACCGGCGATATCTCGCCGCCGGCGCCGACATCACCACCACGAACACGTTCACCGCCACCAGCATCGCCCAGGCCGACTACGGGCTGGAGTCGCTCGTACCCGAGATGAACCGGCGGAGTGCGCGGCTGGCCCGGCAGGCGGCGGACGAGGCCGGCGGACGCTTCGTCGCCGGCTCGGTCGGCCCGCTGAACGTCACCCTCTCGCTGTCGCCCAAGGTCGACGACCCGGCCTTCCGGACGGTGACGTTCGACCAGGTCAAGGCCGCGTATGTCGAGCAGATCGACGCGCTCGCCGAGGGCGGCGTCGACCTGCTGCTCATCGAGACCATCTTCGACACGTTGAACGCGAAGGCGGCCATCGCCGCGGCCCGCGAGGTGGCCCCGCAGCTGCCGCTGTGGATCTCCTTGTTCATCGACATATCCGGGCGCACCCTGTCCGGGCAGACCGTCGAGGCGTTCTGGCGCTCGATCGAACACGCCGAGCCGCTGGTCGTCGGGGTGAACTGCTCGCTCGGCGCGACCGAGATGCGGCCCCACGTCGCCGAGTTGTCCCGGTTGGCCGGCACCTACGTCGCCAGCCACCCCAACGCCGGCCTACCGAACGCGTTCGGCGGCTACGACGAGGCCCCGGACGAGACGGCCGGCCTGCTCGCCGAGTTCGCCCGGTCCGGCATGGTCAACCTGGTGGGCGGCTGTTGCGGCACTACCCCGGCGCACATCGAGAAGATCGCGGCGGCGGTCGCGGACCTGCCGACCAGGACGGTGCCCGCGTCGGCGCCGGCCACCCGGTTCAGCGGCCTGGAGCCGTTCGCCATCGGCCCGGACACCGGATTCGTGATGATCGGCGAGCGGACCAACGTCACCGGGTCGGCGAAGTTCCGCCGGCTCATCGAGGCCGACGACTACCAGGCCGCGGTCGAGGTGGCCCTCGACCAGGTGCGCGGCGGGGCCAACCTGCTCGACGTGAACATGGACGCCGACCTGCTGGACAGCGAGCGGGCGATGACCACGTTCCTCAACCTGCTCGCCACCGAGCCGGAGGTCGCCCGGATCCCGGTGATGGTGGACAGCTCGAAGTGGAGCGTGCTGGAGGCCGGCCTCAAGTGCGTCCAGGGCAAGGGCGTGGTCAACTCGATCAGCCTCAAGGAGGGTGAGGAGCCGTTCCTCGCGCAGGCCCGGCGCATCCGCGACTACGGCGCCGGCGTGGTGGTGATGGCCTTCGACGAGCGCGGCCAGGCCGACACCCGCGACCGCAAGGTGGAGATCTGCGCCCGCGCCTACGACCTGTTGGTCAACAAGGCCGGCTTCCCGCCCGAGGACATCATCTTCGACCCCAACGTGCTCGCCGTGGCCACCGGCATCGCCGAACACAACGGGTACGCCAAGGCGTTCATCGACGCGCTGCCATTGATCAAGGAGCGGTGTCCGGGCGCCCGCACCAGCGGTGGCATCTCCAACCTGTCGTTCGCGTTCCGCGGCAACGACGTGGTCCGCGAGGCGATGCACTCGGCGTTCCTGCTGCACGCCGTGCGGGCCGGGTTGGACATGGGCATCGTCAACGCCGGGCAGCTCGCCGTCTATCAGGACATCCCGGCCGACCTGCTGGAACTCGTCGAGGACGTGCTGTTCGACAGGCGCGAGGACGCCACCGACCGGCTGGTCACCTTCGCCTCCACGGTCACCGGCAAGGGCAAGCAGCGCGAGGTCGACCTGTCCTGGCGGGAGGCGCCGGTGGCCGAGCGGCTGTCGTACGCGCTGGTGCACGGCATCGTCGACTACATCGAGGACGACACCGAGGAGGCCCGCCAGCGGGTGGCGCGACCGCTCGAGGTGATCGAGGGTCCGCTGATGGACGGCATGAAGGTCGTCGGTGACCTGTTCGGCTCGGGCAAGATGTTCCTGCCGCAGGTGGTCAAGAGCGCCCGGGTGATGAAGCGGTCGGTGGCCTACCTCGAACCATTCATGCAGGCCGAGAAGGAGCGGGCGCAGGCCGAGGGCCGGATCGACAACCGGGGCCAGGGCAAGGTGGTGCTGGCCACGGTCAAGGGCGACGTGCACGACATCGGCAAGAACATCGTCGGTGTGGTGCTGGGCTGCAACAACTACGAGGTCGTCGACCTCGGCGTGATGGTGCCGACCGCGAAGATCCTGGACACCGCGGTCGCCGAGGGCGCCGACGCGGTCGGCCTGTCCGGACTGATCACCCCATCACTGGACGAGATGGTCACGGTCGCCACCGAGATGCAGCGCCGCGGCCTGAAGCTGCCGCTGCTGATCGGCGGCGCCACCACCTCCCGCCAGCACACCGCGGTACGGATCGCGCCGGCGTACGACGGGACAACTGTGCACGTGCTGGACGCCTCGCGGGTCGTCGGCGTCGTCTCCGACCTGCTGGACCCGGGCCGGGCCGAGACGCTCGACAAGGCCAACCGGGCCGACCAGGATCGGCTGCGCGAGCAGCACGAGTCCCGGCACGCCCAGCCGCTGCTCACCCTCGACCAGGCCCGGGTCAACCCCGAGCGGGTGGACCTCGCCGACCCGCCGGTGCCGTCGTTCACCGGCGTCCGGGTGAGCACGCCCGACATCGCCACGCTGCGCGAAATGATCGACTGGCAGTTCCTGTTCCTGGCCTGGGAACTGAAGGGCAAGTTCCCGGCCATCCTCGACCAGCCGGTGGCCCGGGAGCTGTACGACGACGCCAACACGCTGCTCGACACGATCATCGCCGACGGGTCGCTCACCGCGCGCGGCGTCTACGGGCTGTGGCCCGCGCACGCCGAGGGCGACGACATCGTGGTGGACACGGACGAACCGGTGCGCTTCCCGATGCTGCGCCAGCAGACCACCAAGCCGGCCGGCCGGGCCAACCGGTGTCTCGCCGACTACGTGGCCCCGGCCGGGGACCACCTCGGCGGTTTCGCGGTGGCCATCCACGGCGCCGAGGACCTGGCCGCCCGGTACGAGGCGGAGCACGACGACTACCGGGCCATCATGGTGAAGGCGCTGGCCGACCGGCTTGCCGAGGCGTTCGCCGAATACCTGCACCTGGAGGCGCGCCGGGCCTGGTTCGAGCCGGACGCCCAGCCCGACCTGGCCGACCTGCACGCCGAGCGGTACCGGGGCATCCGGCCCGCGCTGGGCTACCCGGCCAGCCCCGACCACAGCGAGAAGCGGGAACTGTTCGACCTGCTGCACGCCACCGACCAGGGGATCGGGCTGACCGAGACGTTCGCGATGACCCCGGCCGCCGCCGTCAGCGGCCTGATCTTCGCCCATCCCGAGTCGCGGTACTTCACCGTCGGCCGGATCGGCCGGGACCAGGTCGAGGAGTACGCGGCCCGGCGCGGCCTGCCGATCGCCGACGTCGAACGGTGGCTGCGCCCCAACCTCGCGTACGAGCCGGAGTGACGCCAGCGGCCGGAACGCTCCGCCCGCCCACCGGCCGGGCCGAGCGTTCCGGCCGTCGGCCGGTCCGGTCAGGCGCGAGGCCCGACCGGACCGGCCGAGGTCCGGCTAGCGGGTCACCTTCCAGGCGCGGCTGATCGTCTGGTCGAGCCGGTTTCCACCGGCGTCACGGACCGACACTCGCACGGAGGCGAACTCGGCGCCTGCCGGCGCGGCCGGCATGATGGCGGTGAACCCGTCGCCCCGGTCGACCTTGACCGGCAGCCAGGTTCCGGCGTCGTCGTAGGACACCTGAACGGTCACCGCGAACCGGCCCCGCCCGGTCGCTCCCGGCTGGTAGCCGGGATCCAACCGCAGCGGGTACGGCCGGTCGGCTCGTACCGTGTTCGTCAGGTCGGTGTCGATGTCATAGCCGACCTGGAGCAGGGGAAGCATGGCGGGTTTGTCCCCGGTGGGACGCTCCGATCGGAATCTCCAGGTGGACGAGGTGGCGGTCGAGGTGGTCCACCAGGGCTCGTCGGCGACCTGGTCGCGGCTCACGTCCAGAGTGAGCCGATAGGTTCCGCCGCCTCGGCCCACGGTGAACTGGGCGGACGAGGCGTCGGCGGTGCCCACCACCCGTGAGCCCTGGCGCAGGGTGAGCCGGGCGCGGTCGGACTGCCCGTCAAACCAGCCGTACTGGGTGACGGCGCCATCGGCGTACTGCGGGATGGCCACCCGGATGGCGTCGTGGAACCGGTTCGCCGGCAACCCGTATGCGTAACTCGGCAGGGTCTGCGGCACGGCTGGCCGGGTGAGCGCCGGGAACCATACCTCCCGCGCCCGGTCTCCCGCGCGAAGCTCTCGCAGCGGTCCGTACATCGTGCCGTACCCGCCGCCCAGGTTGCTCCCTTCGAGGGTGGCCGTGGTCCGCCAGAGCACGCCGGTGTTGACGTGGTCCACGCGCCGGTGCGGCCGTGTGATCCACCTGCCGGTGGAGAACGCCACGTCGACTCCCGGCGGGTAGCCGGCCCGCCGGTCGACCGCGAGCATGTCCGGTGCGTGGCTGTGGAACTCGCTGTCCACGATGGCCAGCGCGAGGTCCTTGCGGGTGTAGTGCAGGTCAGCCGGGATCCGACCCGGCTCCGGTAGGAGCAGGTCGTAGCGGTACGGGGTGACGGCCTGCCCGCGTAGGACCAGCTCGACCGGGCCGGCGGCCAACCGGTCGCGCAGCCGGCCGGCGTCGGCGGTGCCCACGAAGTAGGTCGGCAGCGGTGGCAGCCCCCACGCGCTGGCCTGTCCGTACACCTCTTCGTCCGGAGCCAGCAGGAGGGCGTGAACCCCGGCGTCGGCCGCGGCCCGAATCTGCTCCTGGGTGGTGGCGAAGTCCTGGTACCGCACCAACACCGCGGCCCCCCGGACATCCGGTCGGTCGAGGTCTGCCGGAGTGCCGGCGCCACCATCGACGAGCCGCAGCTCGCGCGTACCGTCGATCAACGTGCTTTCCGGGATGGGCCGCGGATCGGCCAGACCGAAGCCGTCCTGCCCGGCGACGGTGGCGGTCAGCGGCGGTTTGGCCAGATCCCACCGGCTGAAGAACTGGTAGGTTCCGGTGCGGACCGGGCGGGTCGGGGTGGCGTAAACCCGTCGCACCATGCGGGCATCGACCATCATGCCGCTGAGCAGGGAACGGGCGGCCGTCTCCCGCTGCCAGGCGAGGCCGATGCTCTCGGCGACTGTCGGCTCGGGCAGATCGATGCGGATCTCGGTGGCCCGCCGGGCGTCCAGCCGCACCGTCCGGTCCCCATCCACCGTCAGCTCCGGCTCACTGAGCACGGAGATGTCCTTCTCGGTCCCGTCCGGACGCAGACTGAAGATCCAACCGGTGAGGGCGTACCGGCCGGCCGGGACGTCGAGGGTGGCCGGTCCGTCCTCCCGGAAGAATCCGTAGTAGCTCTCGCCGGTGTCGAGGTTCCACACCTCGACGTTGCTGGCGAAGCCGCGGGCCGGGTTCCCGTCCCGGTCGGTCGCGGCGACGGTCAGGGTGTGCGTCGGCGCGGTAACGGCCAGACCCACCGGCGTCCGCAGGGTCCGACCGGCGGCGCGGGCGGTGAGCAGGCCGGTGTACAGGTTGGGTGCCGTGGCGGCCGGGTCGAGCCGGACCGTCGCGGTGGCCTCGCCACCGGCCGGGATGGTGAGCCGGGTCGGCGTCACCGAGAGAGCCGCCGGCCGGGCGGCGGCCCCGGCGTCCGTGGCGGCGACGGAGAGGTTCGCCGTGACCGGCCGGGGCCGGGTGTTGCGGTAGGTGACCCGTGTGGTGACGGGCTTTCCACCGGCCGGAAGCCGACCGAAGGCGACGCTGGCGCGGTCGACGGTGACTGGTGGGTCGAGCGCGGCGGGCACGTCCACGCGGCCGGCGCCCTGGGCCCAGACCGGCGCGTCGGTGACCGCGGCGGCGGTTGCGACGAGGGCGGACTTGAGCTGGTCGGCCCGCCAGTCGGGGTGGCGCTGCGCGAGCAGGGCGGCCGCGCCGGTGACGTGCGGTGCCGACATCGAGGTGCCCGACATCGAGGTGTACGACCGGTCGACGATCTGGCCGAGCGAGGTGCCGGCGGCCCGGGCGGCGACGATGTCCACACCTGGCGCGGTGATCTCCGGCTTGGCGGCACCGTCCCCGAGGCGTGGTCCACGGCTCGAGAAGCTGGCAAGTTCGTCCGCCTTGGACACGGCACCGACGGTGAGGGCACGGTCGGCGGTCCCCGGCGTGCCGAGGGTCTGCACGTCAGGGCCGGAGTTGCCGGCGCTGACCACGAAGAGCGCGCCGGAGGAGGCGGTGAGCGAGTCGACCGCCTCGGTCACCGGGTCCGGCCCTTCGGCCGCCGGGGCGCCGAGGCTCACGTTCACGATCCGGGCGCCCTGCGCGACCGCCCATTCCATGCCGGCGATGACCGCCGACAGGTTGCCGCTTCCGTGCTGGTCCAGAACCTTCCCGACGATCAGGTCGGCGTCGGGCGCGACGCCCCGGGCACCGGCGCGGCCGGCGGTGCCGCTGCCGGCGATGGTGGCGGCGACGTGGGTACCGTGGCCGAAGGTATCGGTGGCGTCCGGCTCGCTTGTGAAGTTCTTCGCGGTGGCCACCCGACCGGCGAGGTCCCGATGGTCGGGATCGTAGCCGGAGTCCAGTACGGCGACCTTGACACCACGCCCGGTGTATCCGGCGGTCCAGGCCGCGGGCGCGCCGATGCGGGGGACACTGTCGTCCAGGTTGGCACGGACCTTGCGGTCGAGCCAGACGCGCTGGACCCCGGCGGACAGCGTGGTGGGTCCGGTCGCCACCGCCTTCCAGAAGGTGCGAGCGTGCCGCTTGTCCTCGCTTACCGCCACGGCGCCGATGCTGGGGAGCTGGCGGTTGGCGGTGGTGCCGGGCGGAGCGGCCGGGGCCGCGACGCGCTTTCCGGGACCGCCCGGGGCCCCGGCGACGAGCAGCGGCAGGGTCGGCTGCCGGGCGTCGTCGTAGCCCTGGGCAACCAGGTCCGTGAGGTTGAACAACTGCGGGTCGACGCGGCCGGACGCCACGAGTGGCAGGACGTCGGCAGGGGTCAGGTAGACGTCACCGTCCCGGCGACTGATCCGGTATGTCGCTGCCGGCCGGGAAGGGTCGCGTTCCACGTTGGCGTCCTGCCGGCCGTCCGGGAACGTGGTGAGCCGGGCGACATCGCCGGTGACGAGTGTGATCGTGTGCGTCGTACCGGAGGAGTGCGTCGCATTGGTTGGCGTCGTTGCGCCACCGGTCGGCGGTGCCGCCCCGGCCGCGCCCGGGATGACGATCGCGAGCGCGGCCACGCTCGCCACCGTCGTTCTCCACCATGTCCTCATGAGATCTCCCTTGACGTGCAACGTCGGCCGCCGGCAGCCTCACATCTCGTAACTGCCGCCGTAAAGGATCATCAAGCCGCGTGTCTGCGCCATGGCGCAGGTGGGCCATGGGGGTTGCCGCCGATGTTCGAAGTCGCCGGACTGTCTCGAACCGAGGAGGCCGTCTATATCTGTCTCGTCCGGACGGGCAGCACGACCGTGCCACAGCTCGCCCAGCGCACCGGGCTCGGCGTGGCGCAGGTCCGCCGGGTGGTGGCCGCGCTGGGCCGGAAGGGACTGGTGCACCGCACCCCGGCACCGCACGAGCGGGTGGTGCCGGTGCCCGCGGACGTGGCCGTCGAACAACTGGTCCGGCGGCGGCAGGACGAACTGGACCGGGCCAGAGAGGCCGCGTACCGGCTGGCCGAGGAGGCACGCGGCCGGTCGAGCAACAGGCGGACCGAGGACCTCATCGAGATCGTGTCCGGTCGGGCCGCGGTGGGGCGGGCGTTCGAGCGGTTGCAGCGCACCGCCCGGCAGGAGATGCGGGTGCTGGTCGCGCCGCCGTACGCGATGCCGCGACCGGCCAACACGACACAACTGGCTCGGGAAGCCGCGGGCATCAGCTACCGCGCGGTCTACGAACGGTCCGTCATGGAGGACCCTGAGATGGCTGCCGGCGCCGCCACCCACATCCGCTCCGGTGAGCAGGCGAGGCTTGTGGACTCGGTGCCGACGAAGTTGGCGGTGGCCGATCGGGAACTCGCCCTGCTGCCGTTGGCCTCCGCCGTGGCCCCGCACAACTCGGCGCTGTTGGTGCATCCGTGCGGTCTGTTGGACGCGCTGGTCGCGCTCTTCGAGACGGTGTGGAGCAGGGCGACCCCGCTGGTCGTCACCGGTCCGGAGGAGACGGCCCTCCCGGGCGAGGTGCTCTCGGCCGACGACCGGCACCTGATTTCGTTGCTCCTCGCCGGGCTCACCGACGAGGCGGCCGGTGCGCGGTTGGGCATGAGCCGGCGCACGGTGGTCCGGCGGATCCAGCACCTGATGGCGGTGACCGGCGCCCGGTCCCGGATCCAGCTCGGCTGGCACGCCCGGGACCGCGGCTGGCCCTGATGACGGTGGTGCGCCGGGGGCGTCGGCCAGTGCGGCGACCGGTGGGGCCGGTGCTCCGTCCAGTGTCGGGAGCACCGGCCCGCGGCGGCTAGCTCACGGCAGCGTCCACCGCTGGTTGGCGCCGCCGGTGCAGGTCCAGATCTGGGCCTGGGTTCCGTCGGCCGAGTTGTTCCCGGCGATGTCGAGACACTTGGCCGAGTTGGGGTTGCGCAGCGTGCCGTCGGCCTGCGCCACCCAGTTCTGGGCGACCGTGCCGTTGCACGTCCAGAGCTGCACCTTTGTGCCGTCGGCGGTGCCCGCGTTGGAGATGTCGAGGCACTTGTTCGAGTTGGGGTTGCGCAGCACCTGACCCTGCACGGTCCACACCTGGGCCCCGGTGCCGTTGCAGGTCCAGAGCTGGACCTTGGTGCCGTCGGCCGTACCGGAGTTGCTGATGTCCAGGCACTTGCCGGCCAACCCGACGACCGGTCCGCTGCGGACGCCGCCCCCACCGACCAGCGTGTTGAGGGTGTACCACGCCTCGGTGCTCCACAACGTCTGTCCGCTGGCCGAGCTGAACGGGCGTGGCGACCGGACGTAGACCACCCGGCCCGCCTGCAGGCCGGTCAGCTTCAGGGTGACCTTCCGGCCGTCGGCCGACAGGGTGGCGGAGGTGACCGGCAGCGTCTCCTCGTTCAGCTTCGGTCCGCCGTACCCGGAGGTGGGCTGGTAGCGCCACTGCTTGACCTTGTAGCGGGTGGCCAGGGCGGTGGCCGTCTCGGTGGACAGCGGCTGGGTGTACTCCAGTTCGAAGCCGCCGTCGATCGCTCGCATCGCCAGGATGTCGAATGTGCTGGTGCCGTTGGGCGTCAGCTTCTGCAGCCCGTACGCCAGCTTGCCCTCCTGGCCCCAGTTGCCGCCGGCGCCGAGCCCGCCGGCGTAGATCGCGCCGTCCGGGCCGAGGCTGATCCGGGTGACGCCGGCCTCCAGTCCCTGGGTCAGCCGGAACACCGCGCCCTGGTACTCGCCGCCGACCTTCTCCAGGTACGCCCGCTGGATGCCGCCGTAGGTGACGTCGCCGAACAGCAATTGCCCCGCGTACGTCCCGGAGCCGATCTGGATCGGGGTGGACGGCGAGTTGGCGATCTCGTTCTGCGGGAGCCAGAGCACCGGCTGGGTCACCGGGTTCGCGTCGAACGGCCCGGCCGGGTTCATGTAGTGGTTGAAGAACCGGCCCTGCTTGACGTGCAGCAGCTTGGACGACGGCAGCCAACCGCCCTGGTTGTCGGTGACGAAGATGCCACCCTCGGGTCCCCAGCCGATGCCGTTCGGGGTGCGCAGCCCGCCGGCGACGTAGCTGACCTGGCCGGTGTCCTTGTGCACCTTGATGGTGGTGCCGCGGTTCGGCGCGGGTTGCGGGTCGGTGGTGGCGCCGCCGTAGTTGATCGACACGGACAGGTTGAGGTAGAAGTAGCCGTCCTGGTAGAGCATGCCGAAGGCGAATTCGTGGAAGTTCCCGCCGAACGGCCAGGTGGCCACGGTCCGGTAGGTGTCGGTGACACCGTCGCCGGTGCTGTCCACCAGTTCGGTCAGCCGGTGCTTCTCGGAGACGTACAGCCGCCCGTCGACGACCTTGATGCCCATCGGCTCCTTGAGGCCGGAGGCGATCTTCTTCGTGGTGACCTGCCCCGGGCCGGTGGAGCCGGTGACGTTGGACAGCACGTACACCTCGCCGAGGGTGTTGTCGGTGCCGCCCCAGGTGGCGATGGCCAACCGGCCGTCGGGATACCAGTCCATGGCGCTGACCTGTGGCTGGAATCCGGCGGGTCGCAGGTTGGTCAGGGAGTAGCTGGGATGGACGCTGGTGAGCGGCAGTCCGTCGCCGGGGGAGTCCTGCCCACCCTCGCATTCCTTGCGGCCCGGCGCGGTAACCCGCACCACGCCCGCGTCGGTGCTGAGCACCGAGTTCGGTACGACGGAGAAGGCGGTGGCGCCCGGCGGTTTCCATTCCAGGGTGAGCTGCTGCCCGCCGTCGCGTTCGAAGTGTTCGATGCGCAGCGCGTGGTAGCCGGTGCCGAGGTCGACGGCGCCCTCCTTGCCGGTGGGGCCGTGCAGCCCGTCGTGGTTGATCACCAGACTGTTGTCGATCAACAGTCGGGAGCCGTCGTCGCTGGTCAACCGGAAGGCGTGGGAGCCGGCGGTGGCGATGTTGACGTTGCCGAGCACGTGGGCGAGAAAGCGGTCCTCGAAGCCGAAGTCGGCGGCCGAGGTCCAGTTGACGGTGGACATCAGTTTGTCCACGTTGGGCGTCTGGCCGGGCTTGACGGTGCACAGCTCGGTGAGCGGGACCTGGACGTCGTACACCCGGAGGGTGACGCCCGGTTCCTGCGGTGGTGGGGCGGCGTGGCCGGTGGCCGGGGACATCGAGAGGCTGCCGGCGAGGAGGAGGGCGGCGGACAGGGCGGTGACGGGCCTGCGGAGGCGGCGGTGCGTCCGTGTGGTCACGGCGGTCTCCAGGGTGGGTGACTGGTGCGCGGACCGGGTCGAACCGCCGCCGATGTGGTCGCCCGGCTGAAGATGCGTGTCGCCGGTCGTGACGCCCCGACCGACATCGATGTTCATGCGTCCGAAACATCGATGAACGACAGGCTAGAGAACTTACCGAGAGGTGTCCACAACTTTTGAAGATGTACAGCCATCTTTTGACTGATCCGTCAAAAGTTGGTCGAGTCCGTCTGTCACATCACGAGTTGCCCGTGGCGATCATGTATGCGGCCCCGAACGTGCTCAGTACGACGAGGTAACCCAGCCCGATCCACGCCGCACGCCACCGACGCGGCCAGATCCAGGCTCCGCCGACCGCGACGCCCAGACCGACCACCGCCCCGGAGACGGCGAGCCAGAAGACCAGCTGCTGTCCACCTGGGGTGCAGATCAACGGTTCGTCCTGCTCGTAGCAGGCATCGCTGCCCATCACCAGGAAGCTGGACAGGAAGAACTCGGCCGCGGCCAGGACGACCAGGCCCGCGGTGGCTACCGCCGCGCCGATCGTCGCCAGTGTCCGTCCGCGACCGGCCGGGTCGGGTACGTCCATGGTGCCCCGCTCTGTCGATGACATGGTTGGCCAGGCTATCCCGAGCGGGATGCGAGCCCCGTGCCTCCCCGGTCTGAATGCGCCACCCGGGTGGTCTGGGTCTGGTCCGACTTCCGCCGAACTTGATCAACGCGTTGTCGGTGATGTTGGGGGGTTGGAGCGCGTCGGATAGCCCTGTTTCGCCGACATCGAGATGATCGAGCGCGTGGTGGGCCGGGGCGCGATCGGCGACCGTCCGGTTGTCGGTTGCGTGGGTGGTTTGACCGTGACCGGGGGCACGCTGGGGGTGGAATGCGGGCGGGC
>NZ_JBHTDD010000024.1:0-118865 GCF_042666615.1 Plantactinospora sp. GCM10030261 | reverse complement strand
GGGGCGGCGGGGGGAGGGGGCGGGTCAGCGGTCTACGGTTCGCATGGTCATGGTGGGGGCCTCGGCCATCACCGACGCTGGCGCGAAGGCGGCCGCCGACGGCAGGTCAGCCGCCCGGCCGACCTGTACGCCTGGGTACAACTCCACGAAGTCACCGGGGCCGAGCACCCGGCTCTGCTGACGGTTCAACGTGATCCGGTCGTCGTCGTCCAGGGACCCGCGCGGGCGCAGCCCCGATCCGTTGGTGCTGACGTCCTGGGCGACCAGGTCGGCTCCGCGCAACTCCAGCCGGAGGTGGCTGCGGCTGATCCAGCGCCGGGCCTCGTCGTTCAGCCACTGGCCCACGGTGATGCCGCCGTCCTCCTCGGGGGCACGGCCCACCACGACCGGCCGGTCGGCGACAACGAACCGCTGGCGGACCAGCCCACCGATCCGTACGGCGAGCATCTCGTGCCGGGGGCGTGCGCCCGCGTCGGTAAGCGGCCGATCGTGTCGGGGGCAACTCGGCGCCCCACCGCGCAGCGACGGCGGTGGTTGGCTGATCGCGGTGCGATGCACCCGGGCCAGATCGGCGAAGGCGCCACCGCCGCCACCCGCGCCGAACAGCGCGCACCCCGGTTCGGGGCACCGCCACAGGCGGGCGAGCAACCGGGCGCCGGTCGGGGAGGGATCGGTCGGGGCCGGCACCGCGCCGCCACCGGCGTGCGCGGCCAGCGTCGGCCCGCCAGCACCGACGACCGGCGCCAACACCCGTCCGGGTTGGCCGATCCAGGGATAGCGGCCACGCAGACCGTCGAGGCGGGCCCGGGTGAGCACGGGAAGTCCGAGCAGGTCGGCCACCTCCAGCATGCGGTCACCGGGGTTGTTGAGCACCTCGACCAGTCCGTCGTCCGCCCACCGCCGGACCACCATCCGTTCGTTGGAGGTCAGGTCGCCGTCCGATAGCAGCCCGCGGTGGACCACCGCGTAAACCTGGACGCCGTCCTCCTGCACCTGCCGGCCAAGCGCGTCGATGACGATGCCGAGCCGGAGCATGCTCGCCGGGCGCCCCCGGTCCAGGTCGGTGAAGCGGACCAGTTCGGCGAGGTCCACCGCCGCCCGCACCAGCGTCGGATCGGTGGTCACTCGACCCTCGATCGTGTCCAGCACCTTGCTGATCTCGAATCTCATGCCGTACTCCGCACGACCGTGTCGATCCGGCGGGCCGGAACCGGATCACGCACCAGCTCGAAGACCTCTGTCATGCGCTGACCTTACCGCCGAGGTCCCGGCGGGTAGGACATCGAGGTACGGGCATCGTCCCGATCCGCCGTAGTCCGCTTGTAGGCGGACGAGATACCTCCTAAGGTGTGTTGCCCGCCTGGGACGGCCGCATGGATGAGCCTGTGGCGCTCGGCGGTTTGTCGCACACGGGGAGTATCCGCACACGATGAAAACTGCACGGAACACCGTTGTCGCACTGGCGTTGGCGGTGTCGCTCGGCGCTGGCATGACGGCCTGCGGTGGCAGTACGGAGAACAACGCCGGACCGGCGACGGCCGGCTCCGCGTCCTCCGCCGCCAGCCCCAGCGCCAGTGCCGACCCGACGGAGGAACTCCGGGCCGCGGCCCGGAAGCTGGGTGAGCAGTCCAGCCGCGCCACCATGGAGAGCAGCGTCCTGAACTCCATCACGGTGCTGGACCCGGTCAAGCGGGTGGGACACGCGAAGATGACCCTGAGCGCCGGATCGACCAAAATGAAGATGGAGGTCATCCTGCTCGATACGGACGTGTACCTCAAGATCGACGGGGCGGGCATGCCGAAGAAGTGGATGCACGCCGACGCCGGCCAGATCAAGGCCGGCGGCAGCCTGGACATCGTCCCCAAGGACGACCCGGCCCGGGTGGACGGCCTGATCAACGCGGTGATGGACACCGAACGGGCCGCCGACGGAACGTTCACCGGCACGCTCGACCTGTCGAAGGCACCGACCATGACCGCCGGTGACCTCAAGGCCATGGGGGCCACCACGGTGCCGTTCACCGCGAAGGTGGACGACCAGGGGCGGCTGGTGGAGATGTCCATGGACATGTCGAAGATCCAGGACGGCCTGGGCAAGATGACCACCACGTACGCGGACTTCGGCGCACCGGTCACGGTGGCGAAGCCCTCCGCCAGCCAGGTCACCGAGATGCCGGCGGACCTGCTGGAGAGCATGAACAAGACGGCCTGAGCCGACAGCGGGCCCCTCGCGACGCTTGACGCGTTGACGAGGGGCCCGCTGTCACCGCAGGGCGGCGCCGACCGAGTGCAGGTGGCGCAGCGCCTGACGGTACGAGTCCAGCAACCCTGTCTGTTCGTACGGGATGCCCTGGTCATGGCAGTACGCCTCGACGATCGGCTGGGCCCGGCGCAGATTGCGGCGCGGCATGCTCGGGAACAGGTGGTGTTCGATCTGGTAGTTGAGTCCGCCGAGAAGGACGTCGACGAGCCGGCCACCGCGTACGTTCCTGGAGGTCAACACCTGTTTGCGAAGGAAGTCCAGGTCGTCCCCGGCGCCCAGCACCGGCATCCCCTTGTGGTTGGGAGCGAACGAGCAGCCCATGTAGATCCCCCACAATCCCTGGTGCACGGCCACGAAGACCAACGCCTTCAGCGGTGACAGCACGGTCAGAACGGCGGCCAGGTAGCCGACCGTGTGCGCCACCAGCAACAGCGCCTCGACCCCGCGGTGCCGCATCGGGGTGGCGTAGCCGTCCGGCCCCCGGCCGAACACGGCCTTGACGCTGGAAACGTGCAGCGCCAGCCCTTCCAGGGTCAGCATCGGGAAGAACAGGTACGCCTGCCTGCGTGCCAGCCGACGGGCGAAGCCGCGGGTCTGCCCAGCCTGCTCGGGCGTCCACACCAGGGCACCCGCGCCGACGTCCGGGTCCTCGTCCTCGTGGTTGGGGTTGGCGTGATGCCGGGTGTGCTTGTCGATCCACCAGCCGTAGCTCAGCCCGACCGCCAGGTTGCCGGCGAGCAACCCGAGCACGTCCCCAGCCGGCCGACCGCGGAAGATCTGCCGGTGCCCGGCGTCGTGGCCGAGGAAGGCGACCTGGGTGCTCGCCACGGCCAGCAGCACGGCCACGAGCACCTGTCCCCGCGCGTCACCCACCAGGAAGAAAGCCACCCAGCCACCGACGAACAGGGCACCGCTCAGCACCGCCAGTGGCAGGTAGCCGACCGGTCGGCGGTCCAGCAGGCCCAGCCGACTGATCCGGCGGGACAACTCCGCGTAGTCGCTGCCTCGCCGGGCGGGCGGTGCCACCGCAGCCCCGATCGTCATGTGACCCTCGATTCGCGCGTCCATGGCGACTCCTTGGACCGGTTCGCCGATGCTCCCAGTCTTCTCAAGGATCAACACGTGGGTAATCCAGCAATCCCCCCGACCGGGGTAGTGCCAGCACCCCTATCCCGACCCGTCTCAGGTCATCTGGCGTACCGCGCCGCGGAGCCGGTCCAACTCTCGACGCCGCCGTTCGTACGTCGCCGCGACCGTCACCAGCAGCAGCCCGCCGCCGGCCAGGTAGATCCACCGGGGCAGCAGATCCCAGACGCCAGCCGCCTCGTGCACGGCGACCAGGGCCAGGGTCACACCGCCCAGCACCACCGGCGCCTGGAGCCGGTGGACCGCCCCGGTCAGCAGGACGGCCACGGCGCCCGCGCCGAGCGTCAACCGGCGCACCGGACCGCCGTCCCCGACCAGCACGCTGGCCAGGGTGGGCAGGAACGCGGCGGCCAGCCCCGGGGCGTGCGTCACCCAGCTGCTCAGCTCCCGCCGCAGGCGGGCGGCGTACCCGCCGGCCGCGAGCGCCGCCAGCGCCACCGGCACGGTGTACGCCTCGGCGAGCGCCACCCGGTTTGCCGCCAACAGCAGCCACAGGGCCAGTAGTTGGCTGCCCGTGGCCACCGCCACCAGGGCGACCCGCCGGTTCCGGGGCTCGCCGGGTCGCAGCGCTCGCAGCCCCACGGCCACCCCCCACAGCGTGCAGATCAGGGCGGTGACGCGGAGCTGCCCGACGCTCAGCATGATCGCCACCACTGCCGTGGCGTGCGCGGCGGCCTCGATCGCGACCGCCTCGCGGTCCCGGTCGACCACCGCGGCGCCGGCCGGTCGGCGGGAACGCAGCACCGCCCCACCGAGCAACGCCACGGCCGCGACACCCAGGACCGGCAGGGCCGCCCGGGTCACCGGCTGCGCCGCGGCGACGGTCGCCACGACCGCCAGCAGGGCACCCGTGGTCGTCGCCGTCAGCCAACCGGTGATCCGCCCGGTCCGGCTCCGGCCGGCGGCTCCGGCCGCGACGCCCGCCACCACCAGCAGCCCCATCCCGCTCAGCGTGCCGGACCGGGTCGGCAGCAGGCCGGTGAGTCCCGCTCCGGCGAGCACGCCGCTGACCGGCACGAGCGGCACCAGAGCCCGCGCCGTCGCGACGGGCGCCAGCGCGGCCAGCAGCAGGGCCGTCACGCCGATCACGAGCGCCGTCGCCGCAGGGACGGGCCACCGGAGTCCAGCCGCGACGGGCAGCGCCGCCAGGGTCACCGCGGCCAGTGGCGCGGCCAGCCGGGCGGCGGCCAGCGGCATCACCGGCCCGGCCGATCCCCGCCGGGTCGACCCGAACACCGCGGCGGCGGCGGTGAGCAGGGCGAGGACCGCCGCGTCGGCGCCGTCCACGGTCCACGCCGGATCGCTGTCGCCCGGGCCGAGACCGACGCCGACGGGCGCGCCGGACCAGATCTCACCCAGCCAGGCGTACGGGCCGGCGAGCAGCGCGATCATTGGCCGGACGAGGGCGACGACCACCACGCAGCCCAATGCCGCACCGGTGACAAGCGACGACACGCGCACGCCTGGTCCGGCGCCCAGGGCGAGGCCGATCGCCACGAGCAACAGTCCGGCCGCCGCGTATCCGCCCACCGGATCGCCGCCGCCGGTCAGGATCGGCGCGATGCCCGCGGCCAGCGCGCCCAGCACGAGCGCCCCCACCGCGTACGGCAGGTGGCCGCCCAACCGGCGGCGCAGTGCCCCGATTCCGGCGGCGGTCGCCGCGACCGCGCCGAGGGCCACCCGCCCCGGCCAGGGGCCCCCGGCGGTGCCGGCCACGGTTGCGGCGGTCAGCGCGGCCTGCCCGGACAGCAGCGCCGCGGTGATGGCTGAACCACCGATCAGGCGGAGCCCCACCGGAGCCGCCGCGTCGAGCCGACCCACGCGGACGGCCACGATCAGTCCCAGCAGCGCCACACCGACAAATGCCACGGTGGCGGAGCCGGCTTCGATCAGGCCCACCAGTACGGCGTGCCCGATCAGCAGGACGCCGCCGGCGACCGCCAGGACCGCCCACGCGGACCCGGCCGCCCGCACCGGTCCGGCCGCCCCCACCGCCCGGGCCGCCAATCCGGCCGCCCCCGCCAGGCGGGTCGCGGTCAGCAGCAACGCCAGGGCCGCCACGAGATCCACGGCCACGATCGCCAGCACCGGCAGCGGGGCGGTGGCCGGCAGCGCGAGCACCCCGAACACGCCACCGACCACCGCCACCTCCCCCCGGGCCCTGGGCAGCAGCGCGGCGAGCGCCACCGTCACCAGGACCACCCCCATCGGAAGTTGGCCATCGAGGAACTCCGGCACGGCGGGCGCCGCCTCGCCGAGCGGGGACCGCGCGGCGACCACGCCAGCGACCAGCAACGCCAGCGATCCGATCGTTACGCCGAACAATCCGGCCACCACAAGAGCACCGATCCGCCCCCCGAACGACAACCGTGGGCCGGCGACCGTCACCGCGATGGCGACCAGTGCGACCACGATGCCGGACCACAGCAGCGGCCACCGCGTGTCCGGCGCGGGCCGCACCGCGGCGATCGCCACGGCGGCCACCAGCGTCGCGGTGGCGGCAGCCCGCAGGCCCGGCTGTCCGGCGACCGCCGCGCCGGCCAGGAGCACCAGCGCGACCACCAGCAGCGGTCCGCCGGCCAGCGCGGCAGGTTCGGTGGTCAGCAATGCCACCAGGGCGCACACCCCCGCCGCGGTCACCGCACAGCCGTACCCGATCCAACCGGCCAGCCGTCCGGCCCGGGCCGGTCCGCCACCGGACAGCCGGCGGGCCGTCACGAGATCGAGGCAGGCCGTCGCGGCCAGCACCAGCGTCCACCCGGCGGCCGACGGGTCCAGTTCCACCACGGTCAGCGGCAGCACCGGCTGGGCCAGTGCCAAGGCGGCGAACCACGGTGCGCGTAGCCCGGTCAGCCGGCCGTAGCCGGCCGCCAGCAGCGCGGTTCCCGCCGCCACCACCGCGGCGTACCGGGCGGTCGGCCAGTCAGCCAGCCCGACCAGGTTCACCGTCCTGGCCGCGTACCCGTCGAGCACGACCAGCAGCACCCCGACGGCGGCGAACGTCTCGGCGGTCCCGGTCAGGCCACGCCGCCATAACGGCACCGGTACGGCCAGCACCAACGCGGTGACGGCGACCAGGATCGCGGCCCGGCCGGTCACCCCCACGCTGGCCCAGGCGACCGCCGTGAAGACGACGGCAGCGGCGCCCAGCAGCAGGCCGCCCAGCACGAACAACACGTTCTGCACGGTGCGGGTGGTGGTTTCCGGCGGTCCGGCCGGGCCGGCCGGAAGCGGACCGGCCGGAAGCGGACCAGCCGGAAGCGGACCAGCCGGAAGCGGGCCGGCCGGAAGCGGACCAGGGCTCGCCTGCACCGGCGTGCCCGCCCGCACCCGAGCGGCGAGATGGTTGCGCCGAGCCCGCAGCTCACGCAGTTCGTCAGCGAGCCCCGCGTACCGCTGGCGGGCCCGCTCCAGGTCGGCGGCTCCGGTCGCGATCAGTCCGTCGAGCCGGATGACCTCGGCCGCCACCGGGTCGCCGGGTCGCCGGCAGCCGGAGCAGCCGGCCGTCAGGTCCGCGGGGGCGCCGCAGGCGGGGCAGGGGTACGTCGTCACCCGTGCATGTTGTCCCGCCCGGCCGGGTCGGCAGCAGAGTGCGGATACTCAGCCGGCCTGAGGCTCCGGGCGGGTCTGCTCGCGTACCCACGCGGTGTAATCCGGATTGCCGGAGTCCACCCGGGACACCAGGATCTCCGGCACCTCGTACGGGTGACTGACCCGGATGTGGTCGACGAGCGCGTCCACCCGATCGATCGCGGTCTTGAACCGGACTTCCACCTCCTGGGTGGTCTCCATCCGTTCCTGCCACCAGTAGGTGCTGTCCACGGAACCCGTGACCTGCGCGCACGCGGCCAATCGGCCGGCCACGGCCGCCGCCGCCAGGACGTCGGCGACCGACCGGGCATCGACGACGGTAGTCACCACACAGAGTTGCTCCACGACTCCGGACCCTACGCCGTCGAACCGTCCCGATTGGCATCCACCCACTCGTCAATCCGCGTCCACCAGTCGAACAGCCAGTCGATCCGCTCCTGCCGGCCCGCCGGAATCTCCTCCGGCGGGACCGACCAGAACCGCATCACGATCCGCTTGTCCATCGGCAACTCCCGCCACACGTCGGCGACGGTGAGCATCCGGTCCAGCCCGGTGTGCGCCACGAATATGACGCCGGCGTCGGGTGCCGCGTCGAGTGCCGCCAGCACCCCACCGGGTCGCGGCGCGAGCACGTGCCGCAGGTTCTCCGCCCGTTCGGCCATGTCGTCGAGGCCACGGGACCGCAGCCGGGCGATCGCCCGCACCCGCCGTCGCGGGGTGAAGTTGCTCCCTTCCGGGAAGATCACGAAGGCGTCGTTGTCGTCCAGACCGGTGGCCAGGTGGCCGACCTGCTCCGCGAGCGACTCCCCCGGCCCGGGGTCCGCGGTGATGAACCGGTTGGGCAGCCGGTTGAGCATGACGTCCACGGCCGGATCCCATTGCAGGGTGTCCTTGAGGACGATCCGGGGCTCCCGGGCGAACCAGTTGACCAGGGCATGGATCAGGATGAACGAGTCACCCGGTCCGGCGTGCCGGGACAGCACCAACTCCGGGCGACCCGGCAGGGCCGTGTCAGGGTCCGTTCCGGTGATCTCGATACGCAGCCGCAGCGCCCACCTGGCCTGCCAGAACAGCGCCGTGAGGAACTGACCGGTCAACAGATAGTGGGCCCGTTCGAAGGACGGTGAGCGGCTGCGCCAGCCGAAGCCGGAGGCCAGCCAGAGCACGAAGAGGGCGAGCAGCGCGACGGCGTCCCACACCACGTACACCACCGCCAGCCAGGCCAGCCGCAACGGGCGCAGCCGCCCCGGGACCAGCGGCGACGCGGCGACGGCCAGCAACAACCAGAACGGCAGGGTGCCAGCCAGCAACGCCGCGAGCAGCACCACGGCCGGAGCGATGATCAGCCGGCGGACCCAGCGCGGCGGCGGCCGCATCAGGCGTCCTTGACGTGCGCGTCGAGATAGTGCCGGGACGCCGTGTAGGCCCGGCTGATCCGCCGGCCCACCGCGGCCATGTCCCGGTACGCCCACGGGTTGTCATCTCTCGGGTCCAGCCCACCGGTCGGCAGCACGTGCACCTCCACGCCGGGTGGCAACGCGGCCATCTCGCGGGCGAACCGGTGCCGCCGGGCTATCTCGAAGGCCACCTGGGCGATCTCCCAGGGCCGGCGCGGCGGGCTGAGCGGTCGCTCGATCCGGCCGACCTGGAGCACAAATATCCGCTGGGCGCCGGCGAGCACCGCCTCACCGATGGGGATGGAGTTGACGATCCCACCGTCCAGGTAGTGCTCACCGTCGATCTGCATGGGTGGCAGCAGGCCGGGCACCGAGGCGGAGGCGAGCACCGCGTCCACCACCGGCCCGGCACGGAACCAGTGCTCCGCCGCCCGCTCGATGCTGGCCGCGCAGCAGTGGAAGGGCACTGCCAGATCGGCGAAGGTCCGACCGACGCCCAGCTCGCCCTCCAGCAGCCGGCGTAGCGGCACCGGGGAGTGCAGATGGGTACGGGCCGCGAAGCGCCGTAACTGGCGGGCCACCGAGTCGCCGTACACCTCGCTGGCCTCGGGCGAGGACCAGAGCCGGACCAACCGGTCGGTGACCGCTTCACACGGGTCCGCCGCCACGAGCGCGCCGTTCACCGCGCCGATCGACGTGCCGATCACGACGTCCGGCCGGAAGCCGGAGCGGAACAGCGCCCGGAGCATGCCGACCTCCACCGCGCCCAGCACTCCACCGCCACCGAGCACGAACGCCACCGGCCCAGCCACCATGTCCTCATCCTGGCACGCGGGGACGGCAGCGCCAGATCAGGGCACCCAGGCGGAGCGGCTCAGCGCCAGTTCGGGTCGTCGGTCCGACGACCACGCGCGGTAGACCCGCTCGTAGCCTTCGGCCATCCGCTCGGCGGAGAACCAGCGCCGGACGTGTGAAACGCAGTTTTCCGGTTCGATCGCCGAAACATCCCGCAGCGCCGGGGCCAGGTCCACCGGATCGTCACAGATCAGCCCCGTCTCGCCGTGATTGATCAGCTCCGGCACCGCGCCCCGGTTGAGCGCCACCACCGGCGTACCGGTCGCCATCGCCTCCAACATCGCCATGCCGAACGGCTCTTCCCACCGGACCGGCATGATGAGGCAGCGGGCCGCGAGCAACAGGTCGACGCACGTCTGCCGGTCGGGGTTGCGAAGCAACGTGACGTCCGGGCCGACCATCGGCTCGATCACGCGGTGCAGGTACTCCTCCTCCACCGGCTCGTTGCACTTGCCGGCCAGCACCAGCGGCAGACCCGCCGCGCGGCAGGCGTGGATGGCCAGATCGGGGCCCTTGTCCGGGGCGTATCGGGCCAACCAGAGCACCGGCCCGATGCCCGGCCGCGCCTTCACCGGCAGGTTCCCGACCATCCCGTTGTGCACCACGTCGATCCAGGACAGTTCTGGCCGGAGCCGTCGCTGGGCGTGCGATATCGCTACCAGGCCCGCCGACGGGTCGACGTCGGTCAGAACGTCGGCCAACTCGCCGGTGGGTCGGTTGTGGACGGTCAGGACGGTGGGCGCCGGTCGGTGCCGGGCGAACAGGACACCCGCGGTGGTGTGGTCGTGGACCACGTCGAACCGTTCGTCCGCCAACATCTGGTTGACGCGGGCCAGGTGGGCCAGCTCCGGCAGAACCTGACCGACACGGTCAGCGGCGGGTGCCGGTGCCGAGCCGACGAATGAGGCCCGGGTGCCGCTGCCGCTTCCGGCACCGAACAGCGTCACGTCGTGCCCCCGGTCCACGAGCGCGTCGACCAGTGCCGCGCAGACCTGCTCCAGGCCGCCGTATCCGGGCGGGGGCAACTCGTACCAGGGTGGGACGACCATCGCGATCCGCAGCGGCCGCGAACCGCGCCGCGTCGCCTCCGATGCCGGTGTCCGGTCGGCCGGAACGTCCTGCACGACAAGCCTCCTTGAGCTGCAACCGCGGCTTCCCGGCCCGGACACCGGTAAACGCCCCGACCGGCGCCTCAGGCCAGCACGCTGATCCGGTCGTCGACGCCCGCGACGCCCCGGGCGGACCACGCCACCCGCTCTGCCTCGGCCCGCTCCAGCCAGGACCGGGCCGTGCCGGTCAGCACCACCCGGTCGCCCTCGACCGCCACACCGATCCCTTCGGCCGCAGATTCCATGCTGCGTACCAGCGCGTTGCGGATATCCCGTTCCAGGTCCCGCGCCGAGGGACGGTTGTCCGGTTGGACGGTGACCAGGTTGGTGACCCCGCGCACGCCCGCGAGCCGACGGACCGCCTGCTCCGCGGCCCGCTTCTGGTAACCCCACTCCACGACGCCGCGCAGCATCACCCAGCCGTTCGACACGGTGAGGTCGAGGTTCTCGATGGGCACGAACGAGTCCCATTCCAAGGCCCGGATGGCGGCCAGCGCGACGTCGGGGTCGAGCCGTTCCGCCTCCCCCGGCAGCCGTACCTCGATGTCGTTGGCCACCGCGCGGACGCCACGCAGCCGCTGTACGGCCCGTTCCGCTGCCCATTTCTTCGCGTAGTTGTCCACCCAGCCGGTGAGGATCACCACGCCGTCCCGCACCGAAACCCCCACCTCGTTGGGTTGGACGCGGGCCTCCCAGTCCAGTTCGGCGAGCACGTCCCGCTGGATCTCGGCGTCGCTGCGGGTGACTGCCGTGGTCATGACCGTTCTCCTCCCGCGCCGATGGCACCCGGTGCGGTCATCCTGTGCGACGACCGGGTGATCCACCGTCGCCCGGGCCAGGTGAAAAGAAGCGGCGGCGGATGGGATGCCCAACCCCCTTGGCCATCCCATCCGCCGCCCGGGAAGGAGGCGAACCACGACACTCGCCTACCGATGTCCGGTGCGCCGCGTCCGCGGCGTCTTTCGTTATGACGCTTCGGCGAGCGTCACGGTTGCCGTCTTTTCGGCGCCATTTCGGCTGTAGGTCAACTCCACCTGGTCGCCCACCTTGCCGCCCTGGACGGCCGCGACGAGGTCGCTCGACTCGTTGATCCGCTTTCCACCGAACTGGGTGACGACGTCACCCTGCTGGAGACCCGCCTTCTCGGCCGGGCTGCCAGGGGTGACCGAGTTGACCACCGCCCCGCCGTCCTCGGCGGTGGCGACGCTCACTCCGAGCGAGGGGTGGCTGACCTTCTGGCCGTTGCGCAGCGCCTCGGCGACCGCCTTGGCCTTGTTGCTCGGGATCGCGAAGCCGACACCGATGTTCCCGTTGCTCTGGCCGGCCGTGGCGATCGCCGTGTTGATGCCGATCACCTCGCCGCTGGTGTTGACCAGCGCACCGCCGGAGTTACCAGGGTTGATCGGCGCGTCGGTCTGCAGGAGGCCGGAAATGGAGGTCGCGCCCTGCTGCCGCTGGAACGGGTTCTCGTTGCCGTCACCCGCCTGGATCGTGCGGTCACGAGCGCTGATGATGCCGGAGGTGACCGAGCCCTGCAGTCCCAGCGGGCTGCCGAGGGCGAGCACCGTGTCACCCACCCGTACGGCGTCGCTGTCGCCCATGGTCGCCGCCGTGAGGTCGCTGACCCCGGACGCCTCGAGCACCGCGAGATCGGTCTTCGGGTCGGTGCCGACGACCCGGGCGTCGGCGGTTTTGCCGTTGGCGAAGGTGACCTTCACGGTGCCACCGCTCGCCTGTGCCACCACGTGGTTGTTGGTGAGGACGTAGCCGTCGGCGGTGAGCACCACGCCGGAGCCGCCGGCGTCCCCGGCACTGATCGACACGACGCTGTCCTGTACCTTGTCGGCGATCTGGGGCAGGTCCGCCCGATCGATCACCGGCGCGGCGTTGAACACCCGGTTGTCACCGCCGGGGCCCTGGTCGACCGCCAGTGCGATCACTCCACCGGCGATACCCGAACCGGTCATCAGGGCGAGCACCAGGGCACCAGCCGCGACGAACCGGCCGACCCGCCGTGGCTGGCGGGCCGGCGCACCCGGCGCCGGGTATCCCTGCGCCCATACCGGCGGCGCTCCGGCGCCGCCGTGCGGCGGCATGCCCGGGGTGCCACCGCCGTGCGGCGGCATTCCCGCGGCGCCAGCACCGTACGGCGGCATCCCCGCGCTGTCGGCACCGTACGGCGGCATCCCCGCGGTGTCGCCGTACGGCGGCATGCCGGTGGTGTGCGGCAGTGCCGGGTGACCGGGGCCACCGGCCCACGGGTTCGGTGTCGCGTTCGGCCCGGGCACCGGTGCCGGTGCCGGTGCCGGTGCCGGTGCCGACGAATGGCTCGGTCGCCACGGGTCGTCGGCGTCACCGGAAGCGGCCGGGCCGGTCGGGCCGGTCGTGTCGGCCGGCGGCGGAGCCACCGGGTGAGGAGCCGCCTGCGGCTGCGGGGCTACGGAGCCCGGTTCCCCGCGCTCGGCACGCGGCAGCTCGGCGGTGGGGTGCGACGACTCGGCGTCGGGAGAGGCCGAGGGCCGCTGCGGGTCCTTCTCGTGCTCGCTCATATCCCTACTGTGCCCCCTGGCTCTGCGGTCGACCTGTAACCGGGCTGGGTGTTAGCTGAGAGGATCGCCACCGCCGGAATCGGCGGCGGAAGCCGCCTCCTCCTCGGGCGGCAGCAGCGGCAGCCGTACCCGGAAGGTGGCCCCGCCACCGGGGGTCGGTGCGGCCTCGACCGAGCCGTGATGGGCGGCGACCAGCGCGGCCACGATCGCCAGTCCGAGCCCGGTGCTGGTGGATCCGGCGGCCCGCCTGGTCCGCGCGGAGTCCGCCCGGTAGAACCGTTCGAAGACCCGCTCGGCCTGCTCGGTGGAGAGCCCGGGACCGGTGTCGATGACTTCCATGACGGCCAGGTTGCCCGGCTCCGCCCGCAGCCGGACCGTCACCGCCGCCTCGGGCGGGGTGTGGGTGAGCGCGTTTGTCATCAGGTTGCCGATCACCTGACGCAGCCGTCCGTCGTCGCCGAGCACCACGAGCGGCCCAGCGCCGGGCTCCACCTCCAACGCGATCTCCCGATCCGGCGCCACGGCCAGGGCGGCCTGCACCGCGTCGGCCGCCAACACGGGCAGCTCGACCGGGGCCAGTGCCAACGGCCGCTCCCGGTCCAACCGGGCGAGCAGCAGCAGGTCCTCGACGAGCAGCCCCATCCGGGCGGCCTCGTCCTCGATCCGGCGCATCAGCCGGGTGGCGTCCTCGGGGGCCACCACGGCTCCTTGACGGTACAGCTCGGCGAAGCCCCGGATCGAGGTCAGCGGGGTTCGCAGCTCGTGCGAGGCGTCCGCGATGAACTGGCGCATCCGTTCCTCGGACCGGCGGGCCCGGCCCTCCGACGCCATCGCGGCGGCGGCGGCGTCCCGGGCCGCCATCTCGGCGTGCCGGGCCGCGCTCTCCGATGCCGCCCGCGCGGTGAAGGCCGCCTCGATCTGGCTCAGCATCGTGTTCAAGGCCCGGGACAGGCGGCCCAGTTCGGACAGGGGTTCCGGCTCCCCGGACTCCGGGTCGGGCACCCGGCGGGTCAGATCGCCGCCGGCGATCGCCGCCGCGGTGCGCTCGATGTCCTCCAGCGGCTTGAGGCTGGTCCGGACGATGGCCGCGCCGACCGAGGCGAGCAGCACCAGCACCGAGCCGCCGACAAGGACATCGATCCAGATCAGCTGCCGGACGGCCAGGTCGACGTCCTTGAGGTTCTGCCCGACCGCCGCGTACTGGTTGTCGCCGACCTGCCGCACGACCATCCGCCAGCGGAACTGCTTGTTCGCGGAGTCGGTGGTGAAAGCCTCCCCGCCCGCGTGCTCCTGGTACCACGCGAGCTGGCCGATGGCGCCCGGCAGGTCCGCCTTGGTCAGATCGTCGTCCTTGGCCACCGCCACACCCAGCGTCGTGGTGAAGTTGACGTTGGCCTTCATGAAGTCGGTGGGCAGCGAGTAGCGCGTCTCCTCGTGGACGATGAGGTTGTCCGGTTGATTCGCGTAGCTCGCCATCTCGTCGTCGATCTGGCCGATCAGGTAGTTGTGCAGGAAGTACGCCGTCATCAGGCTGATCACCACGAGGGCGGCGGCGACCAGGGCGAGGACGGCGGCGACCAACTTGATCCGTAGCGATATGCCGCGGATCTTGCTCTTGATGGTGGGGGCGGTGGTCACGCCGCCGGCTTGCGGAGCACGTATCCGACACCGCGGAGGGTGTGGATCAGCCGCGGCTCGACGTTGTCGATCTTCCGTCGGAGGTACGAAATGTACGACTCGACGATGTTGTCGTCGCCCCGGAAGTCGTAGTTCCAGACGTGATCCAGGATCTGCGCCTTCGACAACACCCGGTTGGCGTTGAGCATCAGGTAGCGCAGCAGCTTGAACTCGGTGGGCGACAGCTGCACCCGGGTGCCGGCCCGGTAGACCTCGTGGGTTTCCTCGTCCAGTTCCAGGTCGGCGAAGGCCAGCCGGGACGTGGGCTGCTCACCGCTGGCGGTGCGCCGCAGCACCGCCCGGATCCGGGCGGTCAGCTCCTCCAGGCTGAACGGTTTGGTCACGTAGTCGTCCCCGCCGAGGGTCAGCCCACGGATCTTGTCGTCGGTCGCGTCCCGGGCCGTCAGAAACACCACCGGGGTGCGCTCGCCGCCCTCGCGCATCAACCGGATGACCTCGAAACCGTCGAGGTCGGGCAGCATGACGTCGAGCACCACGAGGTCGGGTCGTCGATCCTTGGCCGCCGTGACCGCCGCGCTGCCGCTGGTGGCGGTGGCGACGTCGAAACCCGCGAACCGCAGGCTGGCGGAGAGGAGTTCGAGGATGTTCGGATCGTCCTCGACGACGAGCAGGCGAGCCTCGATGTGCGGTGCGGCCATGCCCCCCATCATGCGTCGTACCGCTGCGCGGCGGCTGGACAGCACCTGAAAACTTCCTGAGCCCGCCCCGGCAGGGCCCGTTGTCCACGCTGTGCGCGCAACCCCTCGCCGACCCGGCATCGTCCGGTGCCTCGATCGCGGATCAGCGCAGCAGGCGGCGGAGGCTCTCCGCCGCGCCGTCGACGATCCGCCGGGCCGTCGCCAGCTGCGCGTCGGTGAACCGCCGGCCACGGATCAACGATCGCACCTCGGTGACGAATTCGACAAGCCGGTCGTCGAGGTCGGCGGCAGGGTCACCACCACGGTCGGCCCGGCCGGGCACCGGACCGGACTCGGCGCCGCTGTCGGCCGGAGCCCGCGCCGGGCCGGCACGGCGGACCTCACGGGCGGCGGCCCGCAACTCCCGTTTCAGGTCCCGGACCGAGCCGTGCACCTCCGACTGGACCTGCCGGGCCAGACCGGAAAGGTCGGCCACCGACGCCCGGATGTCGGCCTCCAGCGCCGCCAGTTCGGTGGCCCGGTCCCGCAACTCCGCCCGCCCGGTCTCGGTGATCCGGTACGTCTTGCGGCCAGCCGCCGCGGTGTGCGTGATCAGCCCGTCGGTCTCCATCCGTTGCAGCCGGGGATATATCGTGCCGGCGCTCGGGGCGTACAGGCCGAGGAACCGGTCCTCCAACAAGCGGATCAGCTCGTAACCGTGCCGCGGGCCGTCGGCGAGCAGCTTGAGCAGATAGAGCCGCAGCCGGCCGTGTCCGAACACCGGCGTCACGAGGCGGCTCCGACGTCCCGCGGCCCACCCGGCTCGGCCGACGCCTCGGTGTCCGGCTCCACCGGACCGTCCTCGTCCTCCTCCAGGGGCCGGGACAGCAGGGCGATGCTGCCCGAGGTGGACGTGGCCCAGAGCTGTCCGTCCCCGCCGCCGAGCACGCCGTACCCGTCCCGCGACCAGCTCGGGCCGTCACCCGTACGCACCTGCGCGAAGGCGCTGGTGAGGTTGCCCGAGGTGCTGTGCAGGTGGACGGTGAGGTCGCTGTCCGCACGGACCCGGACGGTCACGCTGCCGGAGACGGTGCCGAGCCTGATCTCGCTGCCCCGTGGATTGTCGAGATCGCAGGTGATCGAGCCGGACCGGGTTGTGGCGTGTACGCGGTGCGCGCTGCCGTCGGCGAGCACCAGTTCACCGGAGACCGTCTCCATGGTCAGGTCCCCGGTTACCCCGAGCGCCTCCACGGGACCCGAGGTGAGCGTGGCGCTGGTCCGTCCGGCGAGGCCCAGTAGGGTCACCTGCCCGGAGGTGACGTCCACCCGGGTCACCGCCCGCAACCCGGAGACGACCGCCGATCCATCCACCAACCGCAGGTCGGCCCGCGTCTCCGGCGGGACCGCGACCGACACGTGGACCCGGGTCCACCACCCGCCGGTCGCCAGCCACCAGAGGATGCCGCGCCAGTTCGGCGGCCGTTCCTGGCGGACCGACAACCGGCCGTCCCGGTGCTCGACGACGATGCCCGGCCGGCCGGCCCGGGTGACCTCGACCCGGGCTGGTCCGTCCGCGCCTACCACGGCGAGCCGACCGGAAAGCAGCGAGACATCGAGTCGGTCGACCGAATCGGCCAGGGTGAGCCGCTGGGGCCCGTCGATCGTCCAACCGGACATGCCACGTCTCCTCGCGATGTCCGCGTCACTGTAACGCGATACATCGCGAGTAGACCAGCAACGCCTCAGGCCGCCAACCGCTCACCCGCCGAGGTGGGCACCAGCACCGGAACGGCCGGGGTGTGGCCGCCGGCCACCGACGGAGTGACCGGAGTCGGTCGGGAGATCGTCGGTCGGCCTCGGCCGACCGACGACTGCGCCATCCGCGCCACCGTCCGGCGGTCGGCTCCCCGCTCCAGATGCAGGACCGGTGCCGCCGTCACGGACACCACCAGGCGCCGCAGGGCCAGCACCCGACGTAGCGACGCCCACAGCGTGTCGTCGCCGAGGAATGCCGGTGCGGCGGTGATCGCTCCGGTGGTCCGGTAGGTCAGGGTCAGCGGCACCACGACCGCGCCCGCGTCCGCCGCCGCCTGGAACACCGCCGGCCGGAATCGGCCCACGCCGGCGCACCGGCTCCGGACCGGAACCCCACACCACGTCGTCCCCTCCGGAAATGCCGTGACCACCGCTCCGGCCCGTACCGCCGCGGCGATCTCGGCCACGACCCCGGGCAGGGCCCGCGGCCGGGAACGGTCGACGAAGATGGTGCCCGCCGCCGCGGCCAGAACGCCGAGCACCGGCCACCGCCGGACCTCGCTCTTGGCCACCATCCGGGTCGGCGCCACCGCCATGATCGCGATCACGTCCAGCCAGGAGATGTGATTGGCGACCAGCAGGGCCCGGCGTCGGGGCAGCCGGACGCCACCGACGGTCAACCCGATCCCCAACGAGCGCAACACCAGCCGGGCCCACCACCGCCCCGCGACCTGCCGGCCACCGGAGGTTGACGCCAACAACACGGGCAGCAGGCACACGCCGCCCAGCAGCGCCCCGAGCAGCGCGACCAGCCTGATCGCCTGCCGGAGCGGTCCGGCAGCCCGCTGACCGCCGGCTTGGCACCCCGGGCCGCAGGACGACCGGGGTTGCCACGGTGACTCGGGCACCGTGGACGTCCCGGTCATCGAACAGCACCCAGGAAGTGCCGCCGGTAGCGCGGGTGCATCCGGTCCATGCTGAGCAGTACGTACAGATCGGCGCAGTGGAAGTCGGGGTCGTAGGCCGGTTCCCCGCACACCCAGGCCCCCAGCCGCAGGTAACCCCGCAACAGCGGCGGCAGGGTCGGGCGCGGTGGCGCCGCCTGTGCGGCCCGGGCGGCCACCGCCGCGGCGCCGTCGGGCTCGGACAGCCACGGCCGGCGCGGCCGTACCCGCAGGGCGGGTGGGGCGAGGTGACGACCGGAAACCTGCTCCCAGACGCCGGCCATGGTCGCGCCCGCGTCCGTCAACGGCACCGAGGCACACCCGCCCAGCCAGCGCAACCCTCTCAGGTGCAGATACCGGGCGATGCCGACCCACATGAGGTTGATCACCGCGCCGGTCCGGTGCTCCGGGTCGACGCAGGACCGGCCGACCTCCACCAGATCACCGCCCAGTGGACGCAATTGGCTCAGGTCGAACTCACTGTCGGCGTACCGGCGGCCGGCGCGGGCGGCCCCCTCCGGTGGAAGCAGCCGGTAGGTGCCGACCACCCGACCGGTGGATTCGTCCCGAACGAGCAGGTGGTCGCAGTAGATGTCGAGGTCATCGGCGTCCAGACCGGTCGAACCGGTGTCCAGGCGGGCGCCGAGTTCCCCGGCGAAGACCTGGTGACGCAGTCGCTGCGCGGCGGCCACCTGGGCGGCGTCGTCGGCGATCAGCAAGGTGTAACCGCGGGTGCCGATCTCGGCGGCGGTGAGCAGTACAGCCATGCGACCTGTGTAAACGGCGTGGGTAACCGGCGACATGTCGGCGGGCGAATGGGTTGATGTCGATCCGGTTAACGACGTTCGCGCCGGTCGGCGCAACGTCGATCGCCTGGACGAGGTCCTCCGGCAGCACCTCGTACCCGGTCGGCCCGGCGACCCCTCACCCAGGCCGCCGTAGGCTGTGCCGATGTTGATCCCCACCCGCTTCAACGGACCGCCCGGCTCGGCCAACGGCGGCTGGTCGGCGGGCCTGTTCGCCACGACGCTTGTCGGCGCCGGTCCGGCGGAGGTAACTCTGCGCCGGCCACCGCCACTGGCGGTGACGCTGAGTGTCGACGGATCGATCGTTCGGGACCCCGCCGGGGAGGCGATCGCGGAGGTACGGCCGGTCGACGCGTTCGCCTCGGAGGCGGTCCCGCCGGTCGACCGGTCCACCGCGGCAACCGCCGCGACGGGCTACCCGGGCTTCACCGAACATCCGTTTCCCACCTGCTACGTCTGCGGTCCGGACCACCCCGCGGGGCTGCGGATCTTCCCGGGCGGACTGCCGGACGGCCGGACCGCCGCGCCGTTCACCGTTCCGGACGACGTCTCGCCCGCCACGATCTGGGCCGCCCTGGACTGTCCCGGCGGATGGGCCGTGATCGGGGCGGGTCGGCCGTACGTGCTGGGTAGGATCGCGGCAGCGGTCGTTGCGATGCCCGCCCCCGGCGAGGAATGCGTGGTGGTCGGCCGGTTGAACGCCGCCGAAGGCCGCAAGGCCCAGGTCCGCACCAGCCTGTACGGGCCGGCGGGGGCCTTGCTCGGGTACGCGCGAGCCACCTGGATCGCGATCTGAGCTGGCAGTTTCGTCCCCGAGCAGGAGCGTCCTCGTGCTGAGGAAGGAGGCCGTGTCGGTCCCCGTCCTGATTGACCGGCGCCGGACAACCAGTCACGCTGTGCGACGGCGTTGCCGCCGGGGCGGCGCCGACACGGGAGGAGTGAGATGACCGACGGGCAGCGAAGCCCCACGAGCGAAGACGGCAGGATCATCGTGTCCGGCCTGACGAAGCACTACAAGACCGTCAGGGCCGTTGACAATCTGTCGTTCGTAGTAGAACCCGGCCGGGTGACCGGGTTCCTGGGGCCCAACGGCGCCGGTAAGACCACCACCCTCCGGATGCTTCTCAACCTGGTCACCCCCACCGCGGGTACGGCGACGATCGGCGGCCACCGGTATGCCGACCTGACCGACCCGCTGCGCCAGGTGGGTGCCGTTCTGGAGGCGTCCAGCGCGCACCGCGGCCGGACCGGGATCAACCATCTGCGGGTGATCGCCGCCGCCGCGGGTCTGCCCAGGTCGCGGGCCGACGAGGCGCTGGAGATGGTGGGCCTGACCCCGGCCGCGAAACGCAAGTTCAAGGGCTACTCGCTGGGCATGAAGCAGCGGCTCGGGATCGCCGCGGCGATGCTCGGCGATCCGCGGGTGCTGATCCTGGACGAGCCGGCGAACGGCCTCGACCCGGAGGGCATCCGGTGGATGCGCGGCTTCCTCAAGTCCCTGGCCGCCGAGGGCCGGACGGTGCTGGTCTCCAGCCACCTGCTGTCCGAGATGCAACTGCTCGCCGACGACGTCGTGATCATCGCGGCCGGCAAGCTGGTCCGGCAGGGTCCGGTGGGCGAGGTGGTCGGATCCATGACGCACAGCGCCCGGGTCCGGGTCCGCACGCCGCAGGCTGACGTGCTGGCCGGCGCCCTGGCCGGCGACGGTGTGGTCATCGACAAGGCCGACGGGGGTGTGCTGATGGTCGCCGGAATGGACGCGCCGGCGGTCGGCCGGGCGGCCCTGGCCTCGCAGGTCGAGTTGCACGAGCTGACCACGGAGCGCCCCGACCTCGAGGGTGTCTTCCTGGAGCTGACGTCCGGAAAGGCGGGAATCCGATGAAGTTGATCCGGGCCGAGCTGCTCAAGATCCGTTCGACCAGCACCTGGTGGATCTTCGCGCTGATCGCGCTCCCGCTGTGGGGCATCACCCTGCTCTTCAACTGGGTGCAGACCAACTTCCTGCTCAACCCGCCGGAGAACCTGCCACCCGACCAGTCGGGTGAGTTCGCCGCCGCGCAGGATCTGCAGAACATCGCGGCGAACCTCTACACCAACGGTCAACTGCTGGGGCTGCTGGTCGTCACCCTGCTCGGGGTCATCGTGGTGACGAACGAGTTCTTCCACCAGACCGCGACGACGACCTTCCTGACGACGCCGCACCGCACCGCGGTGATCGTCGCGAAGCTGGTCGCCGCATCGCTGCTGGGCGTGCTCTTCTGGCTCATCACCTCGGCGCTCAACCTGGTGGTCACCCCGCTGATCCTGGCCGACGTGGGAGCCCAGCTCGGCGAGGCATTCGTCTGGCGGGCGATCGGCCTCAACGGGCTCGCGTACCTGCTGTTCGCGATCTTCGGGGTCGGATTCGGCATCCTGATCCGCAGTCAGATCGGGGCCACCGTCACGGTCATGCTGCTCTATCTGGGTGGCTACATCGGTGCGCTGATCTTCCTCGGTGTGTTCGCCAACCGCTTCGGTGATTGGATCAACAACCTGGCTGTGATCGTTCCCTCGCTGGCCTCGCAGTTGATGGTCGCCGGCACGGAGTTGCCCGGTAACCCGCCGCGGTGGGTCGGCGCGGTCGTACTCGTCGGGTACGCGGCGGTGGCCGGCACGATCGGCACCCTGCTGACCCGCCGGCGCGACATCTCCTGACGTCATCGGCGCCGGCGCGGCCCCATGGGGTCGTGCCGGCGACGTCCGACGGTCGGCGAACTGCCGCCGGTTAACTCGTAGGCGTTGTGAAAACCGACACGGCCTCGATGCGGAAATGCTGCCGTTTACCGTACGGCGTAGCCTAGAACGGGTCGTCGGAGTCCGCCGCAGGGGCGGCAGACCCGCGAGAGACAAACCGCGTGAAAGAGGCGATTACAGGCCGTGTCGACCCAGCAGACTTCGCAGGAGAACCCACTGGCGGGCTTCGGTCCGAACGAGTGGATCGTCGAGGAGATGTACCAGCGATACCTCGCCGACCCCACCAGCGTCGATTCGGCCTGGCACGACTTCTTCGCGGACTACCGTCCGGTCTCGTCGGGCCCGGGGCCGGCGGCCGGCACCGCCGCGGACACCGACAAGGCCGCGGACGCGGGGAAGGCCCCGGACACCGGCAAGCCGGCCGCCGAGCAGGGCGACAGCAACGGCGCGGCACCGGCCCGGCCCGCCGCGAAGCCGCAGCCGGCGAACGACAAGCCGAACGCGAAGTCCGGGTCCGGCGCGGCCGCCCCGGCCAAGCAGGGTGCCCCGGCCAAGCCGGCCGCGAAGCCGGCGGCCAAGACCGCCGCCAAGCCGGCCGAGTCGGGCAAGGCGGCCCAGTCGGCCGCCCCCGCGGACGGGGCGAAGACGGTCCCGCTACGCGGCGTGGCCGCGCGGATCGTCCAGAACATGGACGCATCGCTCAGCGTGCCGACCGCGACAAGCGTCCGCGCGGTCCCCGCCAAGCTGCTTGTGGACAACCGCATTGTGATCAACAACCACCTGGCCCGCGGTCGCGGCGGCAAGGTGAGCTTCACGCACCTCATCGGGTACGCGATGGTCCGGGCGCTGGCCACCCGGCCGGAGATGAACTACTCGTACGCCGCCGCGGACGGCAAGCCCACGGTGGTCCAGCCCGAGCACGTCAACCTCGGCATCGCGATCGACCTGGTCAAGCCGGACGGGTCACGGAGCCTGGTGGTGCCGTCGATCAAGGGCTGCGAGCGGATGGACTTCCGCCAGTTCTGGCAGGCGTACGAGGACGTCGTGCGGCGGGCCCGGCGCAACGAGCTGACCATGGAGGACTACTCCGGCACGACGATCTCGCTGACCAATCCGGGCGGCATCGGCACCGTGCACTCGCAGCCGCGGCTGATGGCCGGCCAGGGCACGATCATCGGGGTCGGCGCGATGGAGTACCCGGCGCCGTACGCCGGGATGTCCGAGGAGACCCTCGCCGACCTCGCGGTCAGCAAGGTCATCACGCTGACGAGCACCTACGACCACCGCATCATCCAAGGCGCCCAGTCCGGCGAGTTCCTCAAGGTGATGCACGAGCTGATGCTCGGTGAGCACGGGTTCTACGACCAGATCTTCACTTCGCTGCGCATCCCGTACGAGCCGGTGCGCTGGATGCGGGACGTCGCGGTCAACTCCGAGGGCCAGATCAACAAGACCGCCCGGGTGCACGAGCTGATCCACGCGTACCGGGTGCGTGGTCACCTCATGGCGGACACCGATCCGCTCGAGTTCAAGATCCGTAAGCACCCGGACCTGGACGTCCTTCAGCACGGGCTGACCCTGTGGGACCTCGACCGGAAGTTCCCGGTGGCCGGCTTCGCCGGCAAGCAGCGGATGAAGCTGCGCGAGGTCCTCGGCGTGCTGCGCGACTCGTACTGCCGCCGGGTCGGCGTGGAGTACATGCACATCCAGGACCCGGAGGAGCGGCGCTGGATCCAGGAACGGATCGAACTCAAGTACGAGAAGCCCACGGCCGACGAGCAGAAGCACGTGCTCAACCGGCTGAACGCGGCCGAGGCGTTCGAGACGTTCCTGCAGACCAAGTACGTCGGGCAGAAGCGGTTCTCGCTGGAGGGTGGCGAGTCGCTCATCCCGCTGCTCAGCGAGGTGCTGGAGTCGTCGGCGGAGGCCGACCTGGACGAGGTCGTCATCGGCATGGCGCACCGCGGTCGACTCAACGTGCTGGCCAACATCGTCGGCAAGCCGTACGAGAAGATCTTCTCGGAGTTCGAGGGGCACCTCGACCCGCGGTCGACGCAGGGCTCCGGCGACGTGAAGTACCACCTGGGCCAGGCCGGTAAGTTCACCACGCCGGACGGTGAGCACTCGATCAAGGTGTCGGTGACCGCGAACCCGTCCCACCTGGAGGCGGTCGACCCGGTGATGGAGGGCATCGTCCGGGCCAAGCAGGACCGGATCGACCTCAAGCTGGAGGGCTACACCGTGCTGCCGGTGGCGGTGCACGGTGACGCGGCCTTCGCCGGTCAGGGCGTGGTGGCCGAGACGCTCAACCTGTCCCAGCTGCGCGGTTACCGGACCGGCGGCACGGTGCACGTGGTGGTCAACAACCAGGTGGGCTTCACCACCGCGCCGCAGCACTCCCGGTCCAGCCTGTACAGCACGGACGTGGCCCGGATGATCCAGGCGCCGATCTTCCACGTGAACGGCGACGACCCGGAGGCCGTGGTCCGGGTGGCCCGACTGGCCTTCGAGTACCGCCAGGCGTTCAACAAGGACGTGGTGATCGACCTGGTCTGCTACCGCCGGCGCGGGCACAACGAGGGCGACGACCCGTCGATGACGAACCCGGAGATGTACAAGATCATTGACTCGAAGCGCTCGGTGCGCAAGCTCTACACCGAGGAGTTGATCGGTCGTGGGGACATCACCCTGGAGGACGCCGAGGAACTGCTGCGCGACTTCCAGGCGCAGCTGGAACGGGTGTTCAAGGCAACCCGGGACGCCGCGTCGAACGCGAAGCCGGGCAACCGGCCACGCCGCCAGCCGGAGCCGGAGCCCGAGGTGGAGACCGCCACCGACGCCTCGGTGGTCCGCCGCGTCGGCGAGGCGCACGTCGCGCTGCCGGACGGCTTCACCGCGCACAAGCGGGTCCGGCAGTTGCTCGACAAGCGGGCCAAGATGACGGTCGAGGGCAACATCGACTGGGCCCTTGGCGAGATCATCGCGTTCGGCTCGCTGCTCGCCGACGGGATCACCGTCCGGCTGGCCGGGCAGGACTCCCGCCGCGGCACGTTCGTTCAGCGCCACTCGGTGATCGTCGACGCGAACACCGGTGACGAGCACATCCCGCTTAACGAGCTGGCCGGTGACCGGAGCCGGTTCTTCGTGCACGACTCGCTGCTCAGCGAGTACGCCGCGATGGGCTTCGAGTACGGCTACTCGGTGGAGAACATCGAGGCGCTGGTCTGCTGGGAGGCGCAGTTCGGTGACTTCGTCAACGGCGCCCAGTCGGTGATCGACGAGTTCATCTCGTCCGGCGAGGTGAAGTGGGGACAGCCGTCCGCGGTGACCCTGCTGCTACCGCACGGCCACGAGGGCCAGGGACCGGACCACACCTCCGGCCGTCCGGAACGGTTCCTGCAGATGTGCGCCGAGGACAACATGCGGGTAGCCAACGCGACCACCCCGGCGAACTACTTCCATCTGCTCCGCCGGCAGGCGCTGTCGCCGAAGCGCAAGCCGTTGGTGGTCTTCACACCGAAGTCGCTGCTGCGGCACCGGTTGGTGGTCTCCAGCGTGGAGGACTTCACCACCGGTACCTTCCAGCCGGTCCTGTCGGACAACGAGGTGCGGCCGGAGCAGGTGAAGCGGGTGCTGCTCTGCTCGGGGAAGATCTACTACGACCTGTTCCAGGCTCGGGCCGACCGGAAGATCACGGACACGGCGCTGGTGCGGATGGAGCAGCTCTACCCACTGCCGGTGGAAGAACTGCGGGCGGCGCTCGGGGCGTACCCGAACGCCGAGGACTTCGCCTGGGTGCAGGAGGAGCCGGCCAACCAGGGGGCCTGGTCGTTCGTGGCGCTCAACCTGCTGGAGCATCTGGAGGGCGTACGCCTGCGGCGGATCTCCCGGCCGGCCGCCGCCGCTCCGGCCGTGGGCTCGGCCAAGACCCACGAGGCCGAGCAGACCGCCCTCATAGAGGCCGCCCTCCCCCACCCCTAACCCCCTAACCCCTTACCCCCGAACCCCCGTCGATCTAGGGCAGATGGTCGTGATTGGAGATCAATCCACAACCATCTGCCCTAGATCGCGGCAGACCACCCGCCGCCGAGGTGTGGCCCGGGATGAGAGCGAGCGACATGTACTTCACCGACCGGGGCATCGAGGAGTTGGTGCAGCGACGCGGCGATGAGACCGTCACCCTGGAGTGGTTGGGCGAGCGGCTGCGGGACTTCGTCGACCTCAACCCGGAGTTCGAGACGCCGGTCGAGCGGTTCGCCACCTGGCTGGCTCGCATCGACGACGAGGACGAGGACTGACCGCGTGGCCCATGCGCCCCGTGCGACCCGGTCCGCACGGGCCGGCCCGTCCGACCGCGCGGCCCGCTCCGACCGCAAGACGCCCACCGTCCGGTCCGACCGGATGACGCGCGTCGCCCGGCTCGCCGCGGCGGTGTGCGTGGCCGCGCTCCTGGCCGGCTGCGGCGCCGACCCGGAACCTGCCGGACCGCCCGTCGGGCAGCCCACCTCCACGGCGGCGCCTCCGGCCCCACCCCCGATCTTCTACGTCGACCCGGACGGTGCCGCGGCGCGACAGGTCGATGAGTGGCAGCGCGCGGGACGTGCCGCCGACGCCGATCTGCTGCTCCGGATCAGCACCCGGCCGAGCGCCACCTGGCTGGTCGGCGGTCCCGACCCGGTGACCGAGCGGGTCGACGGCCTGCTAACCCGGGCCACCGTCGCCGGGCAGATTCCGGTGCTGGTGGTGCACAACCTGCCGGGCCGGGACTGCGGCCACCGTGGCTCCGGCGGCGCCCGCGACGCCGGGGAATACCAGCGGTGGATCCGGGACGTGGCCCGGGGCGTCGAGGGTCGGACCGTCACGGTGATCCTCGAACCCGGCGGCGTGCCGGACGCGGTGGACCGGTGCGTGAAGGATGTCTCCGAGCGGCTCAGCCTGCTCGAGGACGCGGTGACCGTGCTCAAGAGCACCGGGCGGGCCAGGGTCTACCTGGACGCCGGGCATCCGCGGTGGATCAAGGACACCGCGAAGCTGGCGTCGACGCTGCGCCGCGCGGGTGTCGCCGAGGCCGACGGCTTCGCCCTCAACGTCGCGGACTTCATCCGTACCGAGGACAACGTCCGGTACGGTCACCGGCTCTCGGACGCCCTCGGTGGCAGCACCCGGTTCGTGGTCGACACGAGCCGTAACGGCAATGGGCCGGTCGCCGGGGACAGCGTCAACGGAGCCCCGAGCTGGTGCAACCCGCCGGGCCGGGCGCTCGGCGCGGAACCCACCGAGGCTCCTGGCCCGGACCGGGTGGACGCCCTGCTCTGGGTGAAGTATCCGGGCGAGTCGGACGGCGCGTGCCGGCCGGGCGAGCCGGAACACGGCGTCTGGTGGCCCGAATACGCCCTCGACCTGGCCCGGAACGCGGACCACAAGGCCGCTTAGCGGGCGTCGACCCCACCGGACCGGCGGGGCTCGGGCGGGTCAGCCGACCGGCTTCCGCAGCACGGTCACCGCGAAGTCCGCGTCGTCCCGCCACGGGCGCAGATCCCAGCTGGAGAAGCGGTGCTCCCGACGCAGCTGGGCCGCCGACGCGTCGGCGTCGAACTCGGTGAGTGGGTAGCCGCGACCGGTGCCGAAGCCGACCACCACCACCCCGTCCGGACGGACGTGCGCCGCGATCCGGCTCAACACCGCCGATTCGGTGCCCGGAGCGACGAATGCCATCACGTTGCCGGCGCACACGGCCGCGTCGAACGGCTCCGACTCACCGTGGGCGGCGAGGTCCAGCTCCGCGAGATCCCCCACCAGCCAACGCGGCCCGGGGTAATCGGCACGGGCCGCCTCGACGAGCGCCGGGTCGGCGTCCACCCCGACGACGCGGTGGCCACGGGCGGCGAGCGCGGCGCCCACCCGCCCGGTGCCGCATCCGGCGTCCAGGATCCGCGCCCCCGGCGGCACCATCGCGTCCAGCAGCCGCGCCTCGCCGGCCAGGTCCGCACCCTCGGCGGCGAGCCGGCGGAAACGGTCGATGTACCAATCCGAGTGCCCTGGCTTGGTGTCGGTCACCCAGCGCGTCGGCTTGCCCATGTCGCCACGGTAACCGCTGCTCCCTGGCCAGGTGCCAGCAGGGAATGACGGCCACCGGGCCGGACGGTCAGCCGCGGTGCCACGAACAGCGCTGGGGCCATCGCCAACCGGTGGACAGATCGACCCGTTCGCTGGAGCGCTCGCGGACCGCGTTCGGCGCCGCATCACGGCATCGGGTGGTCGCGCAGCCGGAGGCTGTTCGAGACGACCAGCAGTGATGACAGTGCCATGGCGGCGCTGGATATCAGCGGATTGAGCAGACCCGCCGCGGCGACCGGGATGGCCGCGACGTTGTACCCGAACGCCCACCACAGGTTCCCCCGGATGGTGGCGAGGGTGCGTCGGGCCAGGTCCACGGCGACGGGCACCACGCGCAGATCGTCGCGGACGAGGATGATGTCCGCCGCCGCTATCGCCACGTCCGTGCCGTACGCCATGGCCATGCCGAGGTCGGCGGTGGCCAGTGCCGGCGCGTCGTTCACTCCGTCACCGACCATCGCCACCACCGCGCCGTCGCGGCGCAGTTCCTCGATGACCCGGGCCTTGTCGGCCGGCATGACCTCGGCGATGACGTCGTCGACGCCGATCTCGGCGCCGACCGCCGTCGCGGCGGCCTTGTTGTCGCCGGTGAGCAGGATGGTGCGTAGCCCGGCGGCACGCAGGCGGGTGACCGCGGCGGCCGCGGTGGGTTTGACGGTGTCGGTCACCGCGAGAGCGCCCGCTACCCGGCCAGCGACCGTCACGACCACGACGGTGTAACCCATGCGCTCCCAGGCGGCCCGCGCGTCCGCGAGTCCCGGTGGGGACTCGACCCCAGCGCTCGCCACCAGCCGGGGCGAGCCCACGAGCACCGGTAGTCCGTGGACCAGCCCGGCGGCGCCCAGTCCCGGCAGCGTCCGGAAGTCGTCAACCGCCGGCAGTTTACCGACCTCCGCCTGGGCGTACCGGGCCACCGCCCGGGCGACGAGGTGTTCGGCGGCGTGTTCGACGGCACCGGCCCTTGCCAGCAGCAGGGCGCGGTCACCGCCGTCGGCGAGCCAGCAGTCGGCTACCCGCATTCGGCCGGTGGTGACGGTTCCGGTCTTGTCGAGGACGACCGTGTCGATCGCCCTCGCCGTTTCGATCGCGTGCTGCCCTTTGATGAAGATGCCCAGTTGGGCGCCCCGGCCGGACGCGGCAAGCAACGCCGTCGGGGTGGCGAGCCCCAGCGCACAGGGGCAGGCGATGATCAGTACGGCCAGCGCCGCGCTGATCACTCGTTCCACCTCAGCGCCCGCGAGTGACCACGCGACACCCGTGGCGATGGCGAGGCCGATCACCACCGGCACGAAGACGGACGAGACGCGGTCCGCGACCCGCTGCGCCCGTGCCTTGTCGGTCTGGGCGCGGTCGACGAGGCGGACCAGTCGCGCCAGTTGGGTGTCGGCGCCGACCCGGACCGCGCGGACGACCAGGCGCCCCGTCAGCACCGTCGTCGCCCCGGTGACCAGCTGGCCGGGTCCGACCTCGGCCGGATTGGCTTCCCCCGTCATGGCGCTGGTGTCGATCGAACTCGTGCCACTGACGACGACACCGTCGGTGGCGATCATCTCACCGGGCCTGACGACGATGTGGTCGCCGACGGTCAACTCCGCTGCGGGGATCTGCGTTTCGATTCCCGCCCTGGTGACGGTCGCGTGCTTGGCGCCGAGCTTGGCCAGGGCACGGAGGGCGTCACCGGCGGCGCGCTTGGCCTTCGCCTCGAAGTAACGTCCGGCCAACACGAAGATCACCACGCCGGCCGCGACCTCGAAGTAGACCGAACCCCCTGGACGGAATATCAGCGCCCACCCGTCAGGTGACTCGCTTGCCGAATCGCCGCGGACAAGGACCGTGTACGCCGACCAGACCGTCGCTGCCACCACGCCGAGCGAGACGAGGGTGTCCATGGAACTGCCGCCGTGTCGCGCGGCCACGATCGCCTTGCGGTGGATCGGCCAGGAACACCAGGTGACCACCGGGAGCGTCAACGCCAGCAGCACCAGTTGCCAGGCCGGAAAGCGCAGTGACGGGACCAGGACGAGTGTGATCGACAGATCGGCGAGCGGGACTCCCACCAGCAACGCGACGGCGAGGCGACGCCACAGGTGGCGGACGCGCTCGTCGTCGTCGGCCTGCGGGGGCTGGCCACTCTCGACGACGGATGCGGTGTACCCCGCCTTCTCGACCCGCGTGATCAGTTCGGTTACCGGCACCGGCCGTGCCATCCGGACGGTGGCGCGGTCGGTGGCGAGGTTCACCGACGCCGAAACCCCGTCGAGCTTGCCCAGCTGACGCTCGATACGGGTCGCGCAAGCCGCACAGGTCATCCCGCTGATGCTCAGTTCGACGGTGGCGGTTGCACCCAAAGCCTGCGAGGTCGTCATCACCGATGTAGTCGTCGCCCACCGGGGCGAAAGTTCCCGGCGGGCTTCTCGACGAGATGACGGACGGGCTCCCGGCCGCGAACTCCGTCCAGCACGTTCCCGGCGGCGCGTCCGGCCGCCGGGCTGGAACTTCCGACCCACCCGGACCGACCAAATCGTCGTGTGGTTAACAGTCTTCGGCAGGCGCGGCGGCCCGCAGGGTCGGGCGACCGGCGGGGAGTCAGGGTGGCTCGCCAGCCAGATGCGTCGGAGGGCCACCCTGCTGATCGCCGCCGGCTTGGCCGTTGCCGTGCTGGTCCTCGTCGTCCAGTCACTGGTCGTGGGACAACCGTACGCGGTGCTCGGTGTCGGCGACGCGGGCTGGCCGGTCCGGCTCGCTACGCCACTGGTCCGACTGCTGACCACCGTCAGCGCGACCGTGTGTGTCGGTTCGCTGGTGTTCGCGACCTTTCTCACCCGGCCGCAGCCCTCGGGTGTCGTCGCGCCCGCCGGTTACGCCGCCCTACGTACGGCGGCCCGGGCGGCGGCGGTATGGGCGACGGCGGCGCTGGTCATGGTGCCGCTCGACGCGGCGGACAAGGCCGGCGTCACGCTCGACCGGGCCGTCGAGCCGGGCGGACTTGTCGTCCTGGTCGACGCGATCGAGGCGCCGAAGGCGTGGCTGACCACTGCGGGATGTGCCGCGGTCGTGGCGGTGGGATGCTGGCGCACACTCCGGTGGTCGGCTGGCGCCGGCCTCACCCTGCTGGCGGTCCTGGCTCTCGTGCCACCGCTCGTGGTCGGTCACGCCGCGTCGGAGGAGGGGCACGACATCGCCACGGCCGCCCTGTTGATCCATGTGCCCGCTGCCGCTGTCTGGATCGGCACCCTCGTCGCGGTGTCGCGGGCGCGCCACGACGGGCTTACCGACGACGTGTGGCGGCGCTATCGCCGGCTTGCCGCCCGGTGCGCCGTCGTCGTCGGTGCCTCCGGACTCGTCGAGGCCGCGGTCCTCGCGGCGGACGCCACGGCGGTGACCACGGGGTACGGCACCCTACTGGTCGTCAAGGTGGTGGCGTTCATCATCCTTGGGCTGGTGCTGGTCTCGCTCGCTGGCCGGATCGCCGGGCGGTACGGGGTCGGTGTGCGGGCGCGGGCCAGGATGGTGGCCGGTGAACTCGTCCTCGGCTTGGTGGCGTACGGGCTGTCTGTGGCGCTGACGCGGGTCCCGGCGCCGAAGCTCCTGGTCGGGCAGGCGACCGGGCACGAGACGCTGATCGGATACAACCTCACGGTGCCACCGACACCGCTGAACCTGCTGACCGAGTGGCGCCCGGAGGTGCTGTACACCTCGCTCGCCGCGGTCCTCGCCGTCGCCTACCTGGCCCTGGTACGCCGGGTACGGGCGGCGGGACGGGTCTGGCCACGGGGCCGCACCGTCGCCTGGTGCGGCGGTTGCCTGGTGCTGCTCGTCGCGACATCCTCCGGCCTCGGCCGGTACGCGCCCGGGATGTTCAGCCTGCAGACTGTCTCGCACATGGTGCTCGGCATGCTGGTGCCGGTGCTGCTGGTCCTTGCCGCGCCGTTCACGCTGGCCGCCGCGGCGCTGCCGCCCGCGTCCACCGACCGCCTGCCGGGAGCCGGCGATTGGGTGGAGTGGCTGCGCGCCTGTTCCGTGGCCCGGGTGCTGACCCACCCCTTCGTCGGCACGATCATCTTCAGCGGTGCCCCCTTCCTGGTCTACTTCACCAGCCTCTTCGAGATCAGCATTCGTTATCACTGGGCGCACGTGGCGGTCCACGGCGTGTTCCTGGTGATCGGGTTCGGTTTCGCCTGGTTGGTGGTCGGCGTAGACCAGTTGCCCCGGGTTGCTCCTGGCCTGTCCCGGCTGGGTGCCCTGATGACGGCGATGCCGTTGTGCGTCGCGTTCGGCGCGGCCATCCTGGGCAGTGCCGACATCCTCGGCAACGGGTTCGCCAGCGGCAACCTCTACACGGCGCTCGACCTGCCGTGGGTGCGTGACCTCGCCGCGGATCAACGCCTCGGGGGTTATCTCGCGCTGGCGATCGGTGAGGCGTGCATGCTGTTGATGCTCGTCATCCTCGTCGTCCGGTGGGGCGGCATGGAGAGGCGTCAGATCGATATCTGCGAGCCAGCCGGTTTCGGCGACGTGGTGGACGACGACCTGACGCGCGTCCGGCGGCCGGATGCCGCCGCAACGCCGTCTCAGCCAACCCGGTGACGCGACCCGGGGGCACGGATCAGGGTCGCTCCCGGGTCACGGGCGCGCACTGGGCACGTGCCTCGGCCGGAGCCGGAACCAGGGGCGTCCGGGGTCGTCCGGATCCTGGTGGACGGTCGCGTCCACCCCGAAGACGTCGCGGATCGTGGCCGTGGTCAACACCTCGCCGGGTGCGCCGACCGAGATGGCCAGGCCGGCGTTGAGCATGACGACGGTGTCGGCGTACGCGGCGGCGATGTCGAGACTGTGTAGCGCGGCGATCACGGTGAGCCGTTGCTGACGGATCAGCGCGAGCAGTTCCAGTTGATGCCGTATGTCCAGGTGGTTGGTTGGTTCGTCGAGAACGAGGAGGCGCGGCTGTTGGGCCAGCGCGCGAGCCAGCAGCACCCGCTGACGTTCCCCGCCGGACAGGTCGCCCATCCGCCGCGCGGCGAAGTCCGTGAGACCGGTCCGGTGCAGTGCCTCCGCGACGGCGGACCGGTCGGTCGCGGTGAACCTGTCGAGGAAGCCCAGGTGCGGGGTGCGACCCATGGCGACCGTGTCGGCGACGGTGAACTCGAAGCCGCTGTGTTGCTCCTGCGTGAGCACGCCGGTGTGCCGCGCGGCCTCGACGGCGGGCATCCGCCACAGGTCACGACCGTCGAGCCGGACGCTGCCACTGTCGGGACGCTGAGCCCGGTAGATCGTCCGCAACAGCGTGGACTTGCCGCTGCCGTTGGGGCCGATCAGCGCCGTGAAATGACCGGGTCGGACGGTCAGCGACACCTGGTCCAGCACCCGTCGACGGCCGAGGGCCACCGAGACGTTGTCCACATCGAGTTTCATCGGGCTCCTTCCGAGGCCAGACCGCGAGCGTGCATCACGAACAGGAAGAACGGCACGCCGAGAAACGCGGTGAGGATGCCGATGGGCAGCTCGGCGGGTGAGATGAGGATCCGGGCGGCGACGTCGGACCAGAGCATGAAGATGCCGCCGAGCAACACCGTGACGGGAAGCATCCGACGGTGGTCGGCCCCGACAAGCATCCGTGCCAGGTGCGGCACGATCAGGCCGACGAATCCGATTCCGCCGGACACGGCGACCACCGTGCCGGTCAGCAACGTGGCCAGGATCAGCAGTTGCCGACGCAGGTTGCTGGCGTTGACACCGAGCGCCGCACTCGCCTCGTCGCCGAGCACCAGCACATTGAGCCGGCGGGCGCGCAGTATCAGCAGGGCCGCGCTGGTCACGACGACCGCGGCGGGCACCGGCAGGGACGCCCACTGGGCGCCGGACAGCCCGCCGAGCAACCAGAAGATGATCTGTTGCTGGGCCGCCGAGTTGTCGGTGCGGGCGAGCAGGAACGATGTGATGCCGGCGAAGAGGTGCCCGCAGGCGACGCCCACCAGGACCAGGCGTATGGGTAGTAGGCGACCGCGGCTACGGGCCATGGCGAGTACGACGACCATCGCCCCGGCGGCACCGGCGAAGGCCGCCGTGGGCAGCGTCGCGACGCCGAGCAGGGCGGTACCGGTGGTCAGGACGAGTACCGCCCCGACCGAGGCGCCGGAGGAGAGACCGAGCAGGTACGGATCGGCGACGGGATTGCGGACGACACCCTGCACGACGGTGCCGGCGAGGGCCAGACCGGCACCGACGACCAGACCGAGCAGCACCCGGGGGAAGCGCAGGCGCCAGATGATGATGTCGCTGGTGGCCGCTGTGTCGCCGCCGCCGCTCAGGTGGTGGACGAGGATGCGGCCTACCTCGCTCGCCGGGACACGGACCGGACCGAGTCCGGTGGCGGCGAGCACCGACACCGTCACGCCGATCACCAGTACGCCGACGAGCAGCGGATAGGACGCCGAGGTGACCCGTGCCCACCTGCCGCTTCGCGCCTCGCCGATGGCCGGTGGCCGGTCCCGGGTCGTGGTCATGACCCGTTTCCGGGCAGCCGGTTGGCCAGGTCCTCAAGGGCGTCCAGGTTTAGTGGCGTGGGGAAGGAGACCAGGTACTGGGAGGTCGAGAGGATCCGCCCCTGCCGGGCGGCGCTCGTGGTGGCCAGCAGCGGATTGGCCCTGACCTGTTCGACGAGGTCCGGTCCGCTCGGGGTGATGAAGGCGTAGTCGGTGATGACCCAGATGACCTGCGGGTCCCGACGCACGATCTCCTCCGGCGAGATGTCGGCGTGCATGGCGGTGCCGTCGGTGAAGATGTTCTGGCCGCCCGCCAGAGTGATCAAGGCATGCGCGATGGTCGCGGTGCCGGAGGTCTTGGTCGGCTGTCCCGCCGTGGGGTTGTTCTGCACGACCAGCACCCGAGGCTTGGGTCCCGGAGCGGTTCGCGCCGCCACGGCGCGCTCCCGTTCCTGAAGCTCGTCGATGAGCCGCTCGGCTCGGTCCGGCACCCGGAACACCGTGCCGAGGGCGCGCAGGAAGTCGTACGTGGGTGCCAGATCGACAAGCGGCCGCCCGGAAGCACCGTTGGTGGCGTCCCCGCCGCCGCCGGGCAGGCAGGCGGCCAGCCCGACCGTGCCCATGGCGGTCAGATCGCTGTCCTTGGGGCTGCCCGGGGGGCCGCCGAAGGCGGAGAATCCCGTAAGCACGAGATCGGGGCGCTGCGCCGCGACGATCTCGGTCACCGGCACCCGCTCCGACAACACCGGCACCTTGCTCAGTTCGCGCCGGTACGGGTCGGTGTCCGCCGTGAAGGGAGCGGGATACCCGGTACCGACGATCCGGTCCGTCAAACCGAGACGGGCCATCACCTGCGCCGCATACCCGTCCAAGGTCACCACTCGCTCGGGTGTCTCGGCGACAGTGATGGCGTTCCCGTCGCATCTTTCGACGGTCACGGAGCCGGATGTGGCCGGCCCGGAACCGGTGGTTGACGCACAACCGACAAGGGCGCCAAGCATCGGGCCGAGCAGGACAAGCAGGGCGGTCCGGGGAGCGGGACGGCGGGATGTCATCACGTCCGAACTAGTCGCCGATCCGACGGTCGTGGTTCCGGGTCGGCGCGCGCATGTCCCGATCTGTGGGCCGCGTGTCCTTGCGGACCTGTCCGAGGTCAGCCAACACTGGCAGGCATGGCCGCAGGGGGTGATCGTGACGTGGTCGTCGTGGTGTACGACGACGTCGTCCTGCTCGACCTGTCTGGCCCGGTCCAGGTGTTCCACGCCGCCGGCGGCTATCGCGTACGACTCGCGTCACCGGGCGGTGGCCCGGTCACCAGCAACGTCGGGATACCGCTCGGTGGCGGCCTGGACCTGGCGGCAATCGACAATCCGATCCACACCCTCCTCGTCCCCGGATTCCCGCCACACCGTCAACCCACCCTCCGCACCGTTGCCGAGCAGGTCCGGCGCCTCGACCCGCTGGCGCAGCGAGTGGTCTCCGTCTGCACCGGGGCGCTCGTGCTGGCCGAGGCCGGCCTGCTGGCCGGACGGCAGGCCACCACCCACTGGGCGGCCTGCGCCGACCTGGCGGACCGTTTCCCGGACGTCTCCGTACGGCCGAACGCCATCCATGTCCGGGATGGACGGTTCCACACCTCGGCCGGGGTGACCGCCGGCATCGACCTGGCGCTCGCCCTCGTCGCGGCGGACCACGGGCCCGAGGCCGCCAGGATGGTGGCCCGATGGCTGGTCACCTTCTTCCAACGTCCTGGCGGCCAGGCCCAGTTCAGCATCCGGACAGCTGCGGGCGCGCCGCGTCGGTGGCCGCTGCGGCGCGTCGTCGACGCCGTGCGGGCGGACCCGGCGGGCGATCACAACGTGACCACGATGGCGGGACTGGCCGCCGTCAGTCCGCGCCACCTGACGCGGCTGTTCCGTGCCGAGATGGGGACCACACCTGCCCAGTACGTCGAACGGGTCCGTGTCGAGACGGCACAGGGCCTGTTGGAGACGAGCGACCTGGGGGTCGAGGTCATCGCCCGCCGGTGCGGCTTCGGTTCCTCCGAAACCATGCGCCGGGCCTTCCTCGACGATCTCGACATTACGCCCACCGCGTACCGGCAACGCTTCCGCTCGTCGTCTGCCTGATCGACCGGGTGCACACCACTACGAAAGGCGATCGTGACCACCACTGACGTAACCCCCACCGAGCCATCGAGTGCGGCCGGCGGGGCCGGGCGGCCACTCGACGTCGCCTTCCTCGTCTTCGAATCGATGACCGCTCTCGACTTTGTCGGCCCGTGGGACACGATCGCCATCGGCGCGAAGGTGAGCCGGCGACCCGTACGGCTTCATCTGGTGAGCGCCGATCCCGGACCGGTGACCTGCGACAGCGGCCTTCAGGTGGTGCCGACCGCCACGCTGGAGCAGGTGCGGAGGTGTGACGTCCTGGTCGTCCCCGGCACCGGGCGGCCGAGTCGGCCGATGAGCGACAGCCGCCTCGTTGACTGGCTGCGAGCCACCCATCCGCACGCGACCTGGACGATGTCCGTCTGCACCGGCGCCCTCCTGCTCGCCCAGGCGGGCCTGCTGCGGGGCCGTGCGGCCACCACCTCCTGGCAGTATCTCGACGACCTCGCGGCGTTCGGCGCGCTGCCCCGCGACAAGCGATGGGTCCGCGACGGCAATGTTCTGACCAGCGCCGGGGTGTCCGCCGGCATCGACGCCGCACACGTCCTCGTCGAGGCGTTATGGGGCGAATCGACGGTTGCGAGCACCCAGGCCGTCCTGGAGTACGATCCGGCGCCGCCGTTCGACTACGGGTCGATCGACAAGCTCCCACCGGAGGCCGCCTCCGCGCTGCGCGCCGTGTTCGAGACCGAACGCGACGCCGTCCGCCGACTTGCCTCCCGATAGCGGGTGGCGCTGCCGGCCGTCAGGGGCCGACCCGCACCGGTTGCGCCTCGTCCCGGACCGGTGACACCAGCCCCGTCCGGCGCAGCTTCTGCCAGCCCAACCGGCCGCCGGTCAGCGCGGTGACCACCGACTGGAGCAGGACCAGGTACATCAGTTGCCGGTAGACGAATTGCTGGAGGGGCAGTACCCAGAGCACCCCCAGCCGTTCCCGGTCCAACCGGAACGCGACGATCGCCGTGACGAACTGCAACCCGAGCATCGCCAACCAGGCGACCGCCGTCTCGGTGCGGTCGAGGAACAGCAGGCCGTACAGGGCAAGCAGATCGATCACCGGGGCGCTGAGCGGCAGCACCACCCCGAACACGGTCAGGAAGGCCAGGCAGCGGCGGCTGTAACGGCCGGACGCGCCCCGGTCGAACACCGACCGGCGGTGCTTCCACATCGCCTGCATGGTCCCGTAACTCCACCGGTACCGCTGCTTCCACAACTGGCCGAGCGTGGCCGGCGCCTCGGTCCAGGCTCGGGCGGTCTCCTCGTACACCACGTGCCAGCCGGCCCGGCCCAGCGCCATCGTGATGTCCGTGTCCTCGGCCAGCGTCTCGTCGGTCATCCCGCCGGCATAGCCGAGCGCCTGCCGACGGAACGCCCCGATCGCCCCGGGTACGGTCGGCATGCAGCGCAGCGTCTCGTACAGCCGGCGGTCCAGGTTGAAGCCGATGACGTACTCGATGTGCTGCCACTTGGCGATCAGCCCGCGCCGGTTGCCCACCTTGACGTTGCCGGCGACCGCGCCCACCCGCGGATCGGCGAACGGCTGGACCAGCCGCCGCACCGAATCGGGTTCGAAGACCGTGTCCCCGTCCACCATGACGATCAGGTCGTGCCGGGCCAGGGCGACGCCGGTGTTGAGGGCGCTCGACTTGCCGCCGTTCGGCTTGCGGACGACCCGGACGTTGCGCAGGCCGAGCGCGTCCACGATGTCGGCGGTGCCGTCCGTCGAGCCGTCGTCCACCACCACGACCTCGATGCCGCCCGGGTGGTCACCGCCCGCGAGCGAGCGCACGGCCGCGGCGATGCCTTCCTTCTCGTTGTACGCGGGGACGACCACCGACACGGGCTGGGTCACCGGCGGTCCCCACGACCAGTCCGTGCGCCGGCGTCGCCGGGCATGCCGCAGGGCGAGCAGGAACAGCAGGCCGGCACGGGCGATGGTGAGCGCCCCGACGACCAGGAACAGCACGCCGAAAACGGAGAACATGGCGTCCGCCCCGCGTACCGCCCACACCAGCACGGCGCCCCGCCAGCGTTCGCCGGGCGACGCCGCCACCTTGCCGGGGACCGCGACTCCGGAGTCGGCAAGCGTGAGGTTCAGCCCTTCGGTCACCGTGGTGAACCGGTAGCCGCGCGCCTTCATGAGCGGGATGAACCGGTCCAGCGCGAGGACCGTGTCGGACCGGTCACCGCCGGCGTCGTGCCACAGCGCGATGGCGCCCGCGTACCCCGCCGGGGTGGAGTTGGCGATCATCTTGTCCACGCCGGGGCGGGCCCAGTCCTGGCTGTCGACGTCGTTGACCACCGCGACATAGCCCAGTTCACCGGCTTGGCGCAGCAGGGGCCAGTCCCGGTCGGTGTAGGCGTCCGCCCGGGAGGAGTACGGGAAGCGCAGCAGGGCGGTCCGGGTGCCGGTGGCGTTGGCGATCGCGAGTTGGGTCTGCGCGTACTCCAGCCGGCGCCGCCAACCGGGCAGCGTGGCCTGATCGGCGTGTGTGAACGTGTGCACACCGAGTTCGTGACCGGCGGCCACCATCTCCCGTACCAGCCCGGGATACCGGGTCACCTGGCTGCCCACCACGAAGAAGGTGCCGTTCACCTGGTGCTTCTCAAGCACCCGCAGCACCTCCGCCGTCCAGCGCGGATCCGGGCCGTCGTCGAAGGTCAGGGCGATGGTCCGGGGCGGCAGGCGGTGCGACTGGGTACGCCCGTCGGCGCCCACCTTGGTGATCGGCCCACCCTCCAGCACCTCCCGGGGCACCATCTGCTGCCCCGCCGGGGTCGACCGGTGATCGGGCACGAACGCCGAGTTCGCGTACGCCTCGACGAAGAGCAGACCGCCGAGCAGCACGAAGACCATCGCGAACACGGTCCATGCCGGCCGGGGCACGATGCGCCGGCCGGTCCACCGGACGGCACGGGGCAGCGGCGGGATCCTGCCATCCGCGGACGGCCCACGCGGCTGACTGCCGGGGCCGTGGTCAGTCACCGATCGAGTCCTCCCCTGTCGGTTCGGTGGACGGTGGCGGATCCGTCGCGGTGGACGGTTCGACGGACGGCGTGCTCGGAGCGGGCGGAGGGCTGGTGGGGGGCGTCGCGGTCCGCGACGTACTAGGCGTGGGCGACGCGGAGGAGCGCGTGGGAGAGGGATCGGCGCCCCCGGCGCGCACGGTCGACGGGGCCGGCGCGGTGGGCCGGGGAGGCGCTGGCGAGGTGGCCGGCGTCGAGGTGATCGAAGGTTCGACGGGCGGTGCCGATGGCGCCCGCCATGGTTCCTCGGTGGCTTCGACGAACGGGACGATGCTGTCCGGACGGATCGGCCCTCCCGCGAAGCTCACACCAACCAGCAGGGTGTAACCCACCCCGGCCGCACCGAAGACGTACGCGAGGCGGCGCAGCCACCGGCTTCGGCGACCGCTCGGGTCCACGAAGACCGGCGGCGGCTCATGTACCGCGGGAATGACATCGGTTGGTCCATCCACGGGACGAGTCTAGTTGCGGGAAGCTCTCACCTTCTCCTCCGTGTGGCCCGTCTGACATGCGGAAACAGGCGACCCGCCACCGATGGAACGAGTGGTCTCCGCTTTCGCGCCACGTCCGACCCACAGCGCCGCGGCGATATAGATGACCTGCTCCGGGATCCGCTGCCAGAGCGGTGCGGCCGGCTCGCCGGCAAGGGTGACGCCGGCGATGGCCGCGTGGATGTTTGCTGGTAGCAGGGCGACGAACAGCAACGCCAGGCAGTAGCCGGCCGCGCGGCGGGTCCGCGAGATGATCAGCCCCAGGGCCCCGAGGAGCTCCAGGACGCCGGTGAGGTAGACCGCCGCCGACGGGAACGGCACCGCGGGAGGCACCATCTGGACCAGGTCGTCATGGGTGGGCATGACCGTAACGCCGGCCGGGACGAAGTGCGCGCTCGCGGTCATGCAGAGCATGACCGCGAGTGCGTGCGCCGCGGCGCTGCGCCAGGCGGCGAACCGGCGTACGCCGAGTGCCCCAAGGCCACGGAACCCCAGCAGCGCGACGAGGAAGACAGGTAGTACCACGGGAACTCCAAATCTAGTCACTGCCAAGTTAACCGTCACGGTATGTCCGGACACGCATCTTGTCAATGGCAAGTTAGCCGGGCTGGGGACCCGGGCGATCCGCGGCCGGAACCGGGCAACAGCCGCCAGCTGGACGGCACCCGGGAGATCGTTCTTGTAGGTTGATCCGGTGGCCGGCAGTGTCTACCTCACCAGCGTCCGCTCCGGTGGGGGCAAATCGACTATCGCGTTGGGGCTCGCCGAACTCCTGTCCCGGCAGGTGCACCGAATCGGCACCTTCCGGCCGCTGGTGGACGACGCCGAACCCGACCCGATCCTCGCGCTCCTGATCGAGCGGTACCGGATCGACATCCCCCCGAGTGACCTCACGGGTGCGACGTACGCCGAGGCCAGCGCACTCGTCGCGGACGGGCGCCGGGAGGAACTCATCTCCCGGATCGTCGAGCGCTACCGCAGGGTCGAACGGCGCTGCTCCGCCATGGTGGTGGTGGGCAGCGACTTCGTCGACGGGGACGGCGCGGGTCCGCGCGAGCTGGCCTTCAACGCCCGGCTGGCGACCCACTTCGGCAGCGTGGTGGTGCCGGTGGTGGACGGCTCCGGACAGCCGGCGGCGGCGATCGAGGCGGCCGCCCTCGGGGCGTACCACGATCTGGAAGATCTGGGGGCGACGGTGCTCGCGGTGATCGCCAACCGGGTCCCGGAGCCGATGGCCCTGCCCGAACTGCCGGTGCCCGCGTACGCGATTCCGGAGGTGCCCACCGTGTCGGCGCCGACAGTGGCCGAGGTGGCCGCAGCGCTCGGCGCCACCCGGCTGACCGGCGACGACGCCGCCCTCGGCCGGGACGTACTGGACTTCGTCGTCGGGGCGGCACACGTGCCGACGCTCCTCGACCACCTGCGGGACGGCAGCCTCATGATCACACCTGGGGACCGGGCGGACCTGCTGCTGGCCGCCGGCGCCGCGCACGTCGCCGGGCTGGCGTCGCTGGCCGGCGTCGTGCTCACCCTCGGCGAGCCGCCGGACCCGCGGGTGATGCGGCTTGTCGACCGGTTGGGCACCGGGCTGGCGGTGCTGTCGGTGGACCTGGACAGCTACGACACGGTCGCCGCGTCGAACCGCATCGAGGGCCGGCCCAGCGCCGCCAACCCGCGCAAGGTGGAGGCGGCGCTCGGCGCGTTCGAGACGAACGTGGACACCGACGAGCTGGCCCGGCGGCTGCGGGTCACCCGATCGGCCCGGGTCACCCCGCTGATGTTCGAGTACGACCTGATCGACCGGGCCCGGGGACAGCGTCGGCGGGTGGTGCTTCCGGAGGGGACCGACGAGCGGATCCTGCGCGCCAGCGAGATCCTGCTCCGCCGCGGTGTCGCCGACCTGACGCTGCTCGGCAATCCCGACGAGGTGGCCCGCCGGGCGCGCGAACTGGGCGTCGACGTGACCGGTGCCGCCGTGCTGGACCCGGCCACCAGCGACCGGCGGGAGCAGTTCGCCGCCGAGTACGCCCGGCTCCGGCAGCGCAAGGGGATCAGCCTCGACCACGCCCGGGATGTCGTCACCGATCCCAACTACTTCGGCACGATGATGGTGCACGGCGGGCTGGCCGACGGGATGGTGTCCGGGGCCACCCGCAGCACCGCGGCCACCATCCGGCCGGCGTTCGAGGTGATCCGCACCGTACCGGGGGTGTCGGTCGCCTCCAGCGTCTTCTTCATGCTGCTCGCCGACCGGGTGCTGGTGTACGGCGACTGCGCGATCAACCCCGACCCGGACGCGGACCAACTCGCCGACATCGCCATCTCGTCGGCGGAGACGGCCGCCCGGTTCGGCGTCGAACCCCGGATCGCGATGCTGTCGTACTCGACGGGATCCTCCGGTGCCGGAGCCGACGTCGAGAAGGTCGCCGCGGCCACGGCCCGCGTCCAGGACCGCCGGCCGGACCTGCTGGTCGAGGGCCCCATCCAGTACGACGCGGCGATCGACCCGCGGGTGGCGGCCACCAAGCTCCCCGACAGCGCGGTAGCGGGCCGGGCGACCGTGTTCATCTTCCCGGACCTGAACACCGGCAACAACACGTACAAGGCGGTGCAGCGCTCGGCCGGGGCGGTGGCGGTCGGTCCGGTGCTGCAGGGCCTGCGCCGGCCGGTCAACGACCTGTCCCGGGGGGCTACGGTGCCGGACATCGTCAACACCGTGGCGATCACCGCGATCCAGGCGGCGGGCGACGAGCCGACGGCGGCCGGCGACGAGCCGACGGCGGCCGGCGACGGGCCGGCGGTCGGTGCCGCTCCGGCGGTGAATGAGGTGGACCGGTGAGCCGGGTTCTGGTGCTCAACTGCGGCTCGTCATCGGTCAAGTACCGGCTCCACGACGCGGACGCGGTCCGCGAGGCACTGACGGACCCGACCCGGCCGGCCGCACCCGGCCTGGCCGGCGGGCTGGTGGAACGGATCGGCGAGCCGGACGGCGGCCCGGCGGACCACGCGGCGGCGCTGCGCCAGGTCATGGACCAGTTGGACCTGGCAGACCTGGTGGCGGTGGGCCACCGGGTGGTGCACGGCGGCACCCGGTTTACCGAACCGACCCTGATCGACGACGCGGTGCTTACCGAGATCCGCGACCTGGTGCCGCTGGCTCCGCTGCACAATCCGGCCAATCTCGCCGGCATCGAGGTGGCCCGCCGGACGCTGCCCGGCGTGCCACAGGTGGCCGTGTTCGACACCGCCTTCCACCAAACCATGCCGGAGGCCGCCGCGACCTACGCGATCGACGCGGCCACCGCCGAGCGCCATCAGATCCGCCGGTACGGCTTCCACGGCACGTCACACGCGTACGTCTCACGACGCACCGCCGCGCTGCTGAACCGACCGTACGAGGAGATCAACACGATCACCCTGCACCTGGGGAACGGTGCCAGCGCGTGCGCGGTCGCCGCCGGCCGGAGCGTGGCTACCTCGATGGGCATGTCACCGCTGGAAGGACTGGTGATGGGCACCCGCAGCGGTGACGTCGACCCGACTGTCGTGTTCCACCTGCGCCGGGCCGCCGGGATGGCGGTGGACGAGATCGACAACCTGCTCAACCATCGCAGCGGTCTGCTCGGCCTCAGCGGGGTGAACGACATGCGCAAGGTGCTACGCCGCCGAGCCGCCGGTGACCCTGGCGCGAGCCTCGCCTTCGACGTCTACTGCCGCCGCGTCCGGTCCTACGTCGGGGCGTACTACGCGCTGCTCGGGCGGCTGGACGCGATCACCTTCACGGCCGGGGTGGGCCAGCACGCCGCGGCGGTGCGAGCCGAGGCCCTGGACGGCCTGGACCGGCTCGGCATCGCGGTGGACCCGGCGCGCAACGCGGGCAGCGGTGATCGGCTGATCTCACCGCCCGAGGCACCGGTCGCGACCTGCGTGGTGGCCACGGACGAGGAATGGGAGATCGCCCGGGGGACGCTGGGTGTCGTCACCGGGGGCCTCACGCCCGGTGCGTCGGGACGTTGACACGTGCCTCTTCCCGCACCGGAAACGACGGTAAGGTGCCCTTCCTTCTGACCGGAAAGCTGGCCAAACCGGGTTCGTCAGCCCCTACCGTTGGTGGCGATGGACATGAAAATTGCTCGGGTAGCGCTCAGTGCCACCCTTGTGGCGATCACGCTGAGTGGCTGTGGGGCGGCGGTGTCCGCCTCCACGGCCACCCCCGCCGCCGCGGTGACCGCCGCGCCGACCAGGACCTTCCCGGTCGGCGTGCGGACCCTCACGCTGGACCGGGGCGCTGACCGCCCGCTACCCACCACCATCTGGTACCCGGCCGGAAGTGGTCGGCTCGGGCAGCCGCCCGTCCCCGCGCTCCCGATGGCGCCCGGGCGGTTCCCACTGGTCCTCTTCAGTCACGGCCTGCACAGCCTCCCCGAGTACCACGTTCACATGGCCAGCCGGTGGGCCGCCGCCGGTTTCGTGGTCGCCGCCCCGGCCTACCCGCGAACCAACCGGCGCACGAAGCACTTCAGCCGCGCCGACGTCCGCAACCAGCCCGCCGACGCCCGGTTGGTGATCCAACGGATCGGTGTGCTGGACACCCGCCCCGGGGACCTGTTCGCCGGGCACCTCGCGATGGACCGGATCGCCGCGGCCGGGCATTCGGCCGGCGGCTACACGACGGCTGGCCTGTTCGGGCCCGACCACTCCGCCAGGTTCCGGGCGGGAGTCATCATTTCCGGCGGAGGTATGTCCGGTTCCTCCTTCGGCGGGCCACCGGCCGCACTGCTGTACGTGCATGGTGACAAGGACCCGACCGTTCCGCTCCGCAGGGGGCGGGCCGCCTTCGACCGGACGCCCTGGCCCAAGGCGTTCCTCACCCTCGCCGGCCAGAACCACGGCGCCTTCCTGGCGCCCGGCCGGACCGGCTTCACCGAGACGATGGCGGCGACCACCGACTTCCTCCGCTGGCGGTTGTACGGCGACGAGGCCGCCAGGGAGCGGCTGGTCGCCTCTGTAAGCAGGTCGGGGCGGACCACGCTGGAGACTCGGCTCTGACGGGCCGGCTCGCGGAGCGAGGCACAATCGAGACCATGCGCCCTCGCCGTACCGCAGCCGCCGTGATCCTCACGCTGCTCGCCGTGACCGCCGGAGCGTGCTCGACCGAGCCCGAGCGGCGGCCGGTCACCCCCGCCCCGACGACCGGCGCGCCGCCCGGTGGCGCGCCGCGATCCAGCGGTCCACCCGTCGGCGAGGCTCCGGACCGGCCGTTCGCGGTCGGACTTCGCGAACTTCGGGTGAGTCGCGAGGGGCGACCGCTGCCGATAAGCATCTGGTACCCGGCGGCCGGCCGGGCCGGTGGCTCACCCGAACAGAACCTCCGTCCGGCCGCCGGCCGGTTTCCGGTGGTGTTGTTCAGTCACGGCCTGACCGCCCGGCCGGGTGACTACCAGCGGCTGCTCGCCGGCTGGACGGCGGCCGGGTTCGTCGTGGCCGCGCCCCGATACCCGTACACCAGCCGCGATTCCGCCGAGATCAACGTTCTGGACGTGCTCAACCAGCCGGCGGACGCCTCGTACGCGCTGACCCGGGTGCTCGATCTCGACCGGCGCGACGGTGATCCGCTGCGCGGCCGGCTGGCCACGGACCGGGTGGCGGCGGCGGGCCACTCGGCGGGCGGCGTCACCACCGTGGGGCTGTTCACGGCCGGCCGGGACGACCGGTTGGACGCCGGCATCGTGCTGGCCGGCAGCGCGCTCGGCGTCGGTACGGCGTTCGCGGGTTCGGCGGCACCGCAGTTGTTCGTGCACGGTCAGCGGGACGACGTGGTGTCGTACGCCGCCGGGCGGGCGGCGTACGAGGCGGTCCCCTGGCCCAAGGCGATGCTCAGCCTGCCGGACGGCGATCACGGCGGCTCGCTGACGCGCGTCGGCAACCGGGCATTCCCGGTGGTGGCCACGAGCACGGCGGACTTCCTGCGCTGGACGCTCTACGGCGACCAGGCCGCCCGCGAGCGGTTGCCACGGGACGCGGTCCGCGGCGGTCTGGCCACCCTCGACGACCGGCTGTAACACCACCGTCGGGTCGACCAGACCGCCGCGAGCGGGCGGAGCGCGAGTCAGCCGAGTACGGCGAGCCGGGTGTCGGCCCAGACGTTGGTCGCCCGGTCCCAGGTGACCCCGGGATGGTTGTAGTTCCGGACGGCGCCGTACCGGCAGTTCCGTCCGAACACGTTGCCCGCGAACCGGATGTTGCGCCCGTTGGTGTTGTCGCTGATGTTGACCGAGAAGTTTCCACCGTTGCAGTAGTTGTTCTCGAAGATCAGATTGTCCACCCTGGGAGCGAGGTCGGAGCCGGCCATCAGGCAGGCGTTGTTCGGGTCGTTCATGGCCGGGTTGTACGCCTCCAACGTGTTGCGCCGGACCACCATGTTCACCGCGCCGGTGGTCTGCAGGGCATCGTTGTGGGAGCTGCCCACCCGGATCAGGTGGTGGATCCAGGAGTCCTCGACGACTGTGTTGTTGCCGAGCCGGGGGCCGTCGATCACGTTCCTGATCTCGGTGCGGCGGACCGTGTAGCCATCGCAGCAGACAGCCGCCGAGGTCCGGCCCAACCCGTCGATCTCCACGTCCTCCACCAGGAGATTGGTCGCGCCGGGCATCGTCCGGATCGCGTAGGTGCTTCCACACCGGATGCGGGACTTGCGGATGACGACGTTGTCGGCCGTCACGATCACGCACCCGTTCACGTCGAGTCCGCTGATGACCTGTCCGTTGGTGGCCACGGTGATCGAACCGGAGGCGCGCAGGGGCGTGCCGGCCGGCACCCCGGTGGTCGCCGCGCTCGGGAAGTTGACCGCCGCCGCCGTACCGACTCCCGTGGCACCGGCTCCCGGTGAGTCGGCCTCCGGCGGATCGTCACCGGCGGCAGCCTCCGGCGCGATGCCGGCCGCTTCCCGGGCCATGGCTGACGCGTCGGACGCGGACCCGGCTCCGGACTCCGCTGGCGTGGCCGGCGCGGCAGCCAGGTCGGCGCCCGTCTTCACCGGCTTGCCGTTCCAGGTCGAGTCGACGATCGTCGCGGGCGCCGCCGGCTCGTACCGGAAACCACCTGCGCAGTTGTACAGGTGCACGTCACGCGCGGTGTAGTTTCCGAATACCACGCCGACGGTCGCCGGCCCCGTGCAGTAAATCTTCGTGTCTTCTATAACGGTTCCCGACGCTCCATCGAAAACTCGCAGAGCATAATTACCACCGTATCGGATAACGGAGTTGCGGATAACGACGCGATCCGCCTTGACGTGAATGTAACCGTTCACCTGCTGACCATCCAGGACGGTCCCGTCCCTGGTCACCGTGATCGAGCCACCTCGCTCGGTGGCGACTGCCACACCGACCCCCGCTCCGAGCAGGCCAGTTACCGCGATGGCCACGATCAGGGAGCGCGGTGTCCGCAGCCGACTCCACGAGGGACGACGAGACGGACGTACCGCGCTGTGCGCCGCGAGAGATCTCAAGATTGGTTCCCTTCGGATTTATATTGTCGAGCTTCGCTTTAGCAGCGAGCACTCTACCGGCCGAAAAGGACCTTGAAATAAGATCGAAATCGGATCACGAAGGGAAACTTTGGTGCCGTTCAAGTAATCTTTTGCGGTTGCTTAGGTCAGGGTTGGCCGAGGCTTAGATCGGCGTGTCGGGCAGGGTGACCCGCGGAGAAACGTCCCGATTTTCGGATGATGAGCACCGCGTGTCGAGGTTGTCGCGACCGCCACCGGTCCCAGACCGCTACCGGCCCCAGACCGCTACCGGCCCCGGCCGGGCGAGCGACGGGCTCAGGCCGAGTGGTCGACGACCACCTTGCCGAAGACGTCACCCGAATGCAGCCGGGCGAACGCGTCCTGGACCCGGGAGAACGGGACGACCTCGTCCACCACCGGCCGGATGCCGCGATCGACGCAGAGTTGGAGCAGCTCGGCGAGTTCCCCCGGAGTGCCCATCGAGGTGCCGACGATCTCCAGTTGCATGGCGAACACCCGGCGGAGATTCACCGTGGCGTTGTGTCCGGCGGTCGCGCCCGACACCACGATCCGCGCGCCCGGTGCCGCCGACTTCAGCGAGTGGTCGAAGGTCGCCGCACCCACCGTTTCGATCACCACGTCGACCCGCTCCGGCAGTCGCGCGCCCGGCTCGACGGCCGTCGCCCCCAGTTCGGCGATCCGGTCGCGCTTCCCGGCGTCCCGGCTGGTCGCGTATACCCGCTTGCCGAGCGCCAGGCCCAGAACCACCGCCGCTGTCGCCACCCCACCACCCGCGCCTTGGACGAGCACGGCGTCGGCTTCGGCCACCCGTCCCTTCGTGGTCAGCATCCGATACGCCGTCAGCCACGCGGTGGGCAGGCAGGCCACATCGGCGAAGGACAGCTCGGCGGGCTTGGGCACGAGGTTGTCCCGCGGCACGGCGACCCGCTCGGCCAACGTGCCCTGGTGATGCTCGGAGAGGATCGACATGCCGCGCGGATCGTCCGGATCCACCACGATCGGGTACACGACGACCTCGTTGCCGTCCGGATCGACGCCCGCCGCGTCGCAGCCGAGAATCATCGGCAACCGCTCGGCGGCCAGTCCGACGCCGCGCAGCGACCAGATGTCGTGGTGGTTCAACGAGGACGCCTGGACCCGTACCGTCACCCAGTCCGGATCCGGCAGGACCGGCTCGGGCCGGTCCCCCACGACCAGTCCGGCGAGCGGGTTGTCGGCGTCGAACGAGCTGGCGTAGGCGGCACGCATGATCCGCACGCTAGCAGCGCCACCCCGCCGACGCACCTCCGCGCCACCCAGGCGCGGGTTCCATGGCCGACGCGGCTTCCCGCGTCACGCGCGGGCCATGCCGTCCCGGCGCGCCGCCTCGGCCACGGCTTCCGCCACGGCCGGCGCGACCCGGGGATCGAGGGGTGACGGCACGATGGCGTCGGCCCGCAGGTCGTCACCGACCACCTGGGCGATCGCGTCCGCCGCCGCCACCTTCATACCCTCGGAGATGCCGGTGGCCCGGGCACCGAGCGCCCCCCGGAAGACGCCGGGGAAGGCCAGCACGTTGTTGATCTGATTGGGATAGTCGCTCCGGCCGGTGGCTACCACGGCGGCGTACCGGGCAGCGACTTCCGGGTGGACCTCCGGGGTGGGATTCGCCAGGGCGAAGACGATCCCGCCGGGGGCCATGCCGGCCACCGCCGACTCCGGAATCCGCCCACCGGAGACTCCGATGAGCACATCGGCGCCGCGCAGTGCGGCGGCGACGTCCCCCGTTCGACCGGCGGCGTTCGTGAGTTCCGCCAACTCCGCCTTGACCGACGTCAGCCGGTCCCGGTCCCGGTGGATGATCCCACTGGAATCACAGATCACCAGCTCCGCCGGGTCCACCCCACCGGCCACCAACATCCTGCTCACCGCGACTCCGGCTGCCCCGGCCCCACTGATGACCACCTTGAGGTCGCCCAGCTTGCGGTTGAGCAGCGCGGCGGCGTTGCGCAGCGCGGCGAGCACCACGATCGCGGTGCCGTGCTGGTCGTCGTGGAACACCGGGATAGGCAACGACTCGTCGAGCCGTCGCTCGATCTCGAAGCAGCGCGGTGCGCTGATGTCCTCCAGGTTGATGCCCCCGAACGACGGCGCCAGCGCCGTGACCGTCGCGATGATCTCCTCGGTGTCCTGGGTGTCGAGGCAGATCGGCACGGCATCCACGCCGGCGAACTGCTTGAACAGCACTGCCTTGCCCTCCATCACCGGCAGCGCCGCGCGCGGACCGATGTTGCCGAGCCCGAGCACCGCGGTGCCGTCGGTGACGACCGCGACGGTGTGCGACACCCAGGTGTAGTCGTCGACCAGGCCCGGCTCGGCGGCGATCGCCTCACAGACCCGCGCCACGCCGGGCGTGTAGGCCAGGGACAGGTCCTCGCGGGTGGCCAGCGGGATCGTGGCGGCCACGGCCATCTTGCCGCCGCGGTGCAGGGCGAAGACCGGATCCGACGGATCCACGGTCGAGGAAGGCATCGGTGACTCCAACGGGCGTCGAACGGAGGAGAACCCGTCGGCACGACGCCGGATCGGCGATGCCGGACGGTGCGGGACAGGGGGTCACCCGGACATGTTCCTGGGAGCATAGTGGTGGGCGAGCTGGCTGCCTGTGAGCAGGGTCATACCCGACGGTAACCCGCGAACCACCGCGGTGCGGGCCAGTACCGCAGCACCACCCGACCGAGCACGTCAGCCACCCCGTAGGCCCGGGAGTCGTCGGTGGCCACGTCGTTGTCGCCGGTCAGCCACCAGCCACCGGCGCGCGGCTCCACGGCCCGCTTGACCACCACGAGCCCGGGCCGGCTCCGGAACTCGGCGACGACCAGGTCGCCCGGCCGCACCCGGCGCTCGCCCCGGCGGACCAGCAACGCGTCCCCGGACCTGAGGGTGGGCGCCATCGAGGGCCCCCGGACCAGGACGGTGAACACCGGTCCCGGCGGGACCGCCGGCCCCCCGTGCCGCGTCGACATCAGGTTTTCCCTCCGTGCCACTGGGGACGTAGAGCCAGGAGTAGTGTTCGCCCTGGATCATCGCAAACATCCCCAGGAGGGTCCTGATGCGACTTCCCCGCATCCTCACGCCACGTTTTGTTGTCAGCGCCCACTGCGACCTGCCCTGCGGTGTGTACGACCCGGCGCAGGCCCGGATCGAGGCGGAGTCAGTGAAGGCGATATGCGAGAAGTACCAGGCCAACACCGACCCCGAGTTCCGCACCCGGGCGCTGATCATCAAGGAGCAGCGCGCCGAGTTGGTCAAGCACCACCTCTGGGTGCTGTGGACGGACTACTTCAAGCCCAACCATTTCGAGAAGTACCCGCACCTGCACCAGCTTTTCAACGAGGCGACCAAGCTGGCCGGCGGTGGCGGCGGCGCCAAGGCGTCGACCGACCCGGCGAAGGCTGGCGAGTTGCTGGCCAAGATCGACGAGATCGCGAAGATCTTCTGGGAGACCAAGCAGGCGTAGGAACGGGCGACGCGACACCAGCACCATGAAGAGGGCTCCCGGTCGACGCATGGCGTCGACCGGGAGCCCTCTTCCACCAACAGGCCGGTGCGGCCGGGGCCTTCCCTACCGACAGGGCGGTGCGGCCGGGGCCTCCTTACCGACAGGCCGGTGCGGCCGGGCACCCGGTAGAGTCCGGCCCAGGGGGTGCCCACGTGACACACATGACCACGCAGCCGACCACGGACGACGATGTCGTGCTGTTGACGGTGCCCGCCGACGGCGGCTATCTGAGCGTGCTGCGGACCGCCACCGCCGGGCTCGCCGCCCGGCTGCACTTCGCCCTCGATGAGATCGAGGACCTGCGCATCGCCGTGGACGAAGCGTGCGCCATGCTGCTCGCGGTCGCCGGCCGCGACGCGGAGCTGCGCTGCCGGTTCGCGGTGACCGAGAACGCCCTCACTGTCGAGGTCACCGTGCCGACGAAGCGCGGCGCCACCCTGCCTCCGGAGTCGTCGTTCGCCTGGAAGGTGTTGACCGCGCTCACCACCTCGGCTCGGGCCACCACGACCGGCGAGGCGGCGACGATCGCCCTGCTGACCCGCCGCGCCGCAGGACGCTGACCGCCGCCACAGTGCGGGCGCCAGGTCACCGCACGCCCAACGCCCGCGTCGTCGCCGGACTGACCAGCAGGAAACACACGGTCGCGCCGAGGACAATCAGCGGCAGTCCCAGCCAGGCCAACCCTGCCATCGTCATGAAGTAGCCGACCGGGAACAGCATGAACTGCAACACGATCACGGGTGCCCGGGCCGCGGGCCGTCGACGAGCGAGGGCGGTGCCAAGCAGCCACAGCACGACCGCGCCAGCCACCGCGAACGCCGTGACGATCAACGCCGAGGTCAGGTCGACCGCCGTCGCCGTCAGATCGGCGTACAAAAGATAGGCGGCCACCGCCCCGACACCCACCGCCTCGATCCTGAGTAGCCGGATCGCCCACCGCAGCGGACCCGGCAGGTTGTCGTCGGTGGTCACGAGCGAACGATACCGCGCGCCTGGAGAGGTACAGTGCCGCCCATGCGGGCCGTACTGGTGGTCAATCCGAAGGCCACCACCACCAACGAGCGCAGCCGGGACGTCCTCGTCCGTGCGTTGCGCAGCGAGGTCGACCTCGCGGTGCGATACACCCGGCGGCGCGGCCACGGCGCCGCCCTGGCGCGGGAGGCGGTACGCGACGGGGTGGACCTGGTCGTCACGCTGGGCGGCGACGGCACCGTCAACGAGGTGGTCAACGGCCTGATGTCGGCGCACCCGGCAGGTTCCGACAGCGAGCCGCTGGCGCACCGGCTGCCGGCGCTGGCGGTGGTGCCCGGCGGATCCACAAACGTGTTCGCCCGGGCCCTGGGCCTCCCTCGGGAGTGGGCGGACGGCACGAGCGTGATCCTCGATTCGTTGCGGGCCGGGCGCTCCCGCACGATCGGACTGGGCCGGGCCGATGAGCGCTATTTCACGTTCTGCGCGGGGTTCGGCCTCGACGCCGCGGTCGTCCGCCGGGTGGAACGCGCCCGGCATCGGGGCCGGGTGTCGAGTCCCACCCTCTATCTGAGCGCGTTTCTCCGGCAGTATCTGGTCGGCCCCGAGCGTCGACAGCCGTCGATCGCGCTGGAGCGGCCGGATGAGCGGGCCGACGACCTGGCTACTGTCATCGTTCAGAACACGGCGCCGTGGACGTTCATCGGCGATCGGCCGCTGCACCCGAACCCGCACGCCTCCTTCGACCTCGGGCTCGACGTGTTCGCCATTCGTCGGCTCCATGTACCCAGTGCCACACGCACTGTGACGCAGGTCCTGCGGGGACACCCCGATCCGCACGGCGGCCAGTTGCTACGACTACATGATCTCGATGAATTCACCCTGGTGGCGGCGCGTCCACAGGCGTTCCAGCTCGATGGCGACTACCTTGGCGAGCGGGACAAGGTACGGTTTACCTCCGTCACGAAGGCACTTAGAGTAATCTGCTGACCCGTGGGTACCGCTAACTCCGTCGATACCCGGGACGGTCACCGACCGCGCGGGTAGGGGACCAGAGGGTAGCGGAGGAGGACGACGAGTGCCGGAAATGCCAGCGATGTGCCGCGCATCGTACTATATTGATTCTCGGCTGTGCCAGCCAGGGGCCCGCGATGGACGACGATTCGGACAAAACGGCCGTGAGCTAGCTCACCCGCCCAGAGTTTTCCGAGCGTTACTCTTGACATCGCTGGAGTTCGTGAAAGCATTCACAAGCAAAGTTAATACCCGGGACATGGCACCTGACGTGCGCGCGGACAGGCGTTCACCGAAACCGAGTCCCTTGGCTTAACGGCCTGCTCACGCGCTGCTGAGCGGACGGATGCATTCCGTCGCGATCTGCATTGCGGACGCATATAAGAAAAGCACCAAAGAAAGCACCGCCACCCATCCAAGAACGAGGAGTGTTGCCGCCATGGACTGGCGCCACCATGCTGCCTGCCGCGACGAGGACCCGGAGCTGTTCTTCCCGATCGGGACGTCCGGCCCCGCGCTCCTGCAGGTCGAGCAGGCCAAGGCCGTCTGCCGGCGCTGCTCCGTGACCGACGAGTGCCTGCGGTGGGCGCTCGAGTCCGGTCAGGACGCCGGCGTCTGGGGCGGGATGAGCGAAGAGGAGCGGCGCGCCGTCAAGCGCCGCGGCGGCCTCCGGGTCCTGCGCGCTCACACCGTCTGAACCACCCCAAGCCAACGAACGCCCCGGGAGATGCCTCCCGGGGCGTTCGGCCGTCCCGCCCCGCCCCCTTTTCTCGTCGATCTAGGGCAGATGGTCGTGAATAGAGATCGAACAACGACCATCTGCCCTAGATCGACGAGGAGGGGGGTGGGGCGGTGGCGCGGGTGAGGACCAGGTGGGCTACCTCGTCAGCAGCCTCCAGCGGGGCGCTCACCGCGACCGCCCCGCCCGCCCGTGCCGAGTCCGCCGCCACCCCGTAGAGCCGCCCGGGTGCCAGGAAGTAACCCGCCATCGCCACTCGCGGGGCTCCGGCGGAGCGCAGGTGCCGCACCGCCTCCGCCGGCGTCGGGGAGGCCGCCGAGGCGTACGCGGAGACACACGACACCCCCCATGCCGCACCGAGCGCGCTTGCCACCTGGTCGACGGCCCCGCGGGCGCGGGCGTCCCGGGTGCCGGCGGCCGCCAGCACGAGCCCGTCGACCGCACCCGGCTCGACCCCGGCCTCCATCAGGCGGCGGGTCAGCGCCATGATCAGCAGTTCGTCCACCGGCCCCCCGTCCGGACCGAGCACCTCCGCCAGCCGTACGGGGATCCGTAGTCCGGCCGCGCGGGCCGCCGCGACAACGTCGGGGATGTCGACCCGGCGGTGGTAGGCAGCGGTGAGCAGCAACGGCACCATGGTCGCCCGGTCGTGTCCGGCCTCCTCCAGCGCGTGCAGCACGTCACCGGGACGGGGCCCGGCATGGTCCAGGTAGCTCGACCAGACCGGCGTACCGGCGCTGACCGAGCGCACCGCTTCGGCAAGCGCCTCGGTGGCCAGCGCCGCCCGCGGGTCGCGGCTGCCGTGCGCCACTAGCACGACAGGCGTGCGGCCGAGCCGGACCGCCGTGCGGTCCAGCATGACCGGCGTGCGATCGGCAGCGCCAGCCGACAGCGGCACGCCAGCCGACACCGGCACGACTTCCGGTCGGGCCGCGGGTGGCGCGTACGCGGTCATGTGTGCAGCCCGCACTCGGTCTTGTCGAACATCGCCCACCGACCCGCCCGGGGGTCCTCGCCCGCCTTGGTCCGCCGGGTGCATGGCCAGCACCCGATCGACGCGTAGCCCTGCCGGAACAGCTCGTTCACCGGCACGTTCCAGCGGGAGACGTACCGGTCCACGTCCGCCTGGGTCCACGCCGCGATCGGGTTCACCTTGACCTTGCGCCGTCGCTCGTCGAACCCGACCACCGGGGTGTTGGCCCGGGTCGGCGACTCGTCCCGGCGCAGCCCGGCGGCCCACGCGTCGTAGTCGGCCAGCGCCCGCTCCAGCGGCTCCACCTTGCGCAGCGCGCAGCACTCGTCCGGCGCCCGGTTGAACAGCCGCGGGCCGTACTCGCCGTCCTGCTGCCCGACGGTCAGCCGGGGCCGGATCGAGCGGACCCGGACCGGCAGCGTCCGGGCCACCGTGTCGCGCACCCTGAGCGTCTCCGGAAAGTGCAGGCCCGTGTCGAGGAACACCACGTCGACACCGGGTGCCACCCGCGACACCAGGTGGGCGAGGACCGCGTCGGCCATCGAACTGGTCACGCAGAACCGCCCGCCGAACGTGTGCGCCGCCCATTCAGCGATCCGTTCGGCCGGCGCGTCCGCCAGGTCGCGGGCGGCCCGGTCGGCGAGCGACCGCAGTTCGTCCGGCGACCGCCGGTCGGGGTCGGCGGCCGGCGCGTCCGGGGAACCGGCCCGCGCCGACGCGTCCCCGGAACCGGCCCGCGCCGGCGCGTCCCCGGAACCGGCCGCCACGGCCCGGGGCCCGGTCGCCGCGCCGTCGAGCGGCCGCCGCCCGGCCGGGTCGAGGCTGATCAATCCGAGTCCGGTCGCCGCGGTCAGGATTGGCCGGTCACTCATCGGAACCTCCCACCGCGGAGGCGAGCAGGCCGGCGAAGCGCACCGAGAAGACCCGGGCGCAGCCGTGGCACTCCCAGGCTCCGTGCGCGTCGGCGTTCGGCCGCAGGTCCTCCTCCCCGCAGTACGGGCAGTACAACGGAACGGCTCGGCTCTCGGTTGTCATCGCAGCTCCTCCTCATCGGCCCGGACCACCCATTCGGCGAACGACTCGGCACCGGCCCGGCCGGCCAGGTACCGCCGAGCCAGCCGCTCGACGTACCCGGGCAGCTCCGCCGCGGTCGTCTTGAGGCCGCGTGGCTTGCGGCCGAACCCGGCGGTCTGCCCGGTCGCCATGCCGAGCCCGCCGCCGAGGTGCACCTGGAACCCCTCCACCTGCCGGCCGTCCGGCCCCATCACGAGCTGGCCCTTGAGCCCGATGTCGGCGGTCTGGGTGCGGGCGCAGGCGTTGGGGCAGCCGTTGAGGTGGATGGAGATCTCCGCGTCCCGCAGGTCCGCGTCGGCGAGTCGTTCCTCCAACCGGGCGACCAGCTCCGCGCCGCGGGCCTTGGTCTCCACGATCGCCAGCTTGCAGAACTCGATGCCGGTGCAGGCCATGGTGCCGCGCCGCCAGACCGACGGTTTGGCCTCCAGGCCGATCTCGCGCAGCGCCACCACCAGCTCCTCGGTCCGCTCCGGCAGCACGTCGAGGACCAGCAGCTTCTGGTACGGCGTGAGTCGCACCCGGCCACTGCCGTAGCGCTCCGCCAGGTCGGCGAGCTGGGCGAGCTGGGCGCCGGAGGTGCGGCCGACCACCGGGGCCACTCCCACGTACCGTCGACCGTCGACCTGCCGGTGCACGCCGATGTGGTCGACCGGGTTCGCCGGCAGCACGGGCGGCGGACCGTCCAGCAGCGTCCGGCCCAGGTACTCCTTCTCCAGCACCTCCCGGAACCGCTCGATGCCCCAGTCGGCGATCAGGAACTTGAGCCGCGCCCGGTGGCGCAGCCGGCGGTAGCCGTAGTCACGGAAGATGCCGATCACCCCGGCCCACACGTCCGGCACCTCGGCCAGCGGCACCCACACCCCGACCCGCTTCGCCAGCATCGGGTTGGTGCTCAGGCCACCGCCGACCCAGAGGTCGAAGCCGGGTCCGTGCTCGGGGTGCTCGGAGCCGAGGAACGAGACGTCGTTCACCTCGTACGGGGTATCGGCCAGCCAGGAGATCGACGACTTGAATTTGCGGGGCAGGTTGGAGAAGTCGGGACTGCCCACGAACTGCCGGACGATCTCGTCGATCGCCGGGGTGGCGTCGACCTTCTCGTCCTCGGCCACACCGGCCACCGGGCTGCCCAACACCACCCGAGGCGAGTCGCCGCACGCCTCGGTGGTCTGCAGGCCCACCGTCTCCAGCCGCCGCCAGATCTCCGGCACGTCCTCGATGCGTACCCAGTGGAGCTGGATGTTCTGCCGGTCGGTGATGTCGGCGGTGTCCCTGGCGTACCGGCGGGAGATCTCGGCGATGGTCCGCAGCTGGGCCTGGTCGAGCTGGCCGCCGTCGACCCGGACCCGGAGCATGAAGTACTCGTCCTCCAGCTCGTGGGGTTCGAGCACCGCCGTGCGACCACCGTCGATACCGGCCTTGCGTTGGGTGTAGAGGCCCCACCAGCGGAACCGCCCGCGCAGGTCGGCCGGGTCGATGGACGCGAAGCCCCGGTGCGCATAGATGTTCTCGATCCGGGCGCGCACGTTGAGCGGATCGTCGTCCTTTTTCGTCCGCTCGTTGGCGTTTAGCGGTTCACGATGTCCCAACGCCCACTGGCCTTCGCCCCGGACCCGCTTGGCGGGCCGCGGTCGGGCGGTCGGTGGGGGTTCCGGGGCTGTCGCGGTGCTGCTGACCACCATCGCTTTGTCCTCCGTGGGTCCCGCGCTGGGCGGATTGACGGACGTGACTGGTGCGACGGCCTACCCGTCGGCAGACGGGAGAGACAGCGATGTCGGGGACCGGCGCGCGGCACGCCCGGAACGGAAAGGGTCCTCAGGCGTCAGATGCCCGGACAGATCGCGCTGCGCACGCGGCCGTAGTCGACGTGGCGGCGGGCCACGAAACGGCGCTCTATGGCGGCGGTCATGACGGTCATGCTGCCACACCCGGCGGCACGGCGGCCAGCGGAAGGTGTGATGGGTCCCAAACTCTGAGCGAACTATGGTGAACTTCCCTCATGACCACCCAGAGTCACGGGTCTGTGACGTTCAGGCGTGGTGGGTCTGCCGCCGACCGCCCAGCCGGGTCCGTCGACCGGGTTCGCCGGCTCGACTGGATCTGGCCGGCGCTGCTCGCTCTGCTGGTCACCGGGGCCGGGGCCGGACGTGCCGAGCCGTGGCGGGACGAGCTGGCCACCTGGAGCGCGGCCAGCCGCCCGATGGCCGACCTGATCCGGATGGTCGGTCACATCGACGCGGTCACCGCGCCGTACTACCTGTTCATGCACGCCTGGCTGCGGGTGGCCGGTGATTCGCCGACCGCCATGCGACTGCCGTCCATCCTCTGCGCGGCCGGCACCGCGGGGCTCACCGCGGTGCTCGGCCGGCGCCTGTTCGACGGCCGGGTCGGGCTGGTCGCCGGCCTACTCTTCGCGGTGCTGCCGGCCACCTCCCGGTACGCCCAGGAGGCCCGGCCGTACGCCTTCGCCACGCTGTTCGCCGTCGTCGCCACGCTGCTGCTCGTCCTGGCCGTGGACCGGCCCGGCGGCCGACGGTGGGCGGCGTACGGTGCCGCGCTGCTCGGGCTGGCCCTGACCAGCCTGCTCGCGACCACCCTGGTCGTGGGGCACGCGGTGGGCGTCAGCACCACCGGGCGGCGGGCGTTGCCGGGCTGGGCGGTGACCGTGCTCGCGGTGGTGGTGCTGGCGTCGCCCCTGGCCGTGCTCGGCCTGCGCCAGCGGGGCCAGCAACTCGGCTGGCTCGACCAGGCCTCGGTCGGCGGCCTGCCCGGCCTGCCCGGTTCGGTGTTCGGCGCACCGGCCGTCGGCGGGTTGCTGGTCGGCCTCGCCGCGCTGGGCTGGGCGAGCCGCGGCCGGTCGGCGACCCTGCTCGCCGCATCGGTGCTCGGTCCGCTGGTGCTGCTGTTCGTCGCGGGCCGGTTCACCCCACTCTTCGCCCCGCGCTACCTGGTCTTCACCGCGCCCCTGCTGTGCCTGCTCGCCGCGGCGGCGATCGCCCCGGCCCGGTTGCCCGCGGCGCTCTCAATCGTCGCGGTGGCCGCCTTCCTGGGTGCCCCGGCGCAGCGGGACCTGCGTCGCACCCATGAATGGCCGCGCTCCGAGCCCCGGGGGTACGCGGCCGCGGCACGCGTCGTCGGAGCACACGGGCAACCCGGTGACGGAGTCGTCTATCCGGTCCGAGACGACTGGTCATTCCTGGACACGGCGATCACCTACCACCTGGGAGCGAGGGCACCGCGGGACGTGTTGTGCGCACGCAGCGCGGCGCGCCGGGGCAGCCTGTGGGCCACCGAATGCGCCGTCCCCAGCCGGTGCCTGGCCGGGGTGGACCGGATCTGGGTGCTGGCCGTCGGGCAGCCGGCCGACCCGCTGCGGCCGATGCCGCCGGCCAAGGCCGCGGCCGTGCGGGACGGGTACGCGGTGACCGGCACCTGGAGCGTCCCCGACATCACCGTGTGGCTGCTCACCCGGCGGGACGGGGTGAGCCCGAGTTAGGTGCCTGTGTCAGCTCCGCTTCGGCCGGGTCAGCGGCACCACCACAATCGCCTCGGTCCCCTGACCAACCCGGTTGCGCAGCTCAATGGTGCCGCGCAGTTCCCCGGTGGCCAGGGCCCGGACGATCTGCAACCCCAGCCGGCCGCTCCGCTCCCGGTCGAACTCCGCCGGCAGGCCACGGCCGTTGTCGGCGACCGTGACGTGTAACTGCTTGCGGAACCGGTGCGCCGAGACGACGACCTCGGCCGCCGGTCGCGGCCCTGCACCGCCGTCACCGGCCGCCGGGAAACCGTCCGCCGAGAAGCCGTGCTCGACGGCGTTGAGCAGCAACTCGTTGAGCACCATCACCAGCGAGGTGGCCAGCTCGGCCGGCAGCACCCCGAAGGTGCCCTGGCGGCGCATCAGCACGGACACATCGGTGGCGGCCACCTCCGCCGCGGCGCCGGCCACCCGGTCCACGATGCCGTCGAACTCCACCACCTCATCACTGGACATGGAGAGCGTCTCGTGCACCAGGGCGATCGAGGCGACCCGGCGTACCGATTCCTCCAGCGCGGCCCGCGCGTCCGGGCTGTCCACCCGGCGGGCCTGCAACCGCAGCAGCGCGGCCACCGTCTGCAGGTTGTTCTTCACCCGATGATGGATCTCCCGGATGGTGGCGTCCTTGGTCATCAACGCCCGGTCCCGCCGCCGCACCTCGGTCATGTCGCGCACCAGCACCAGCGCGCCGATGGGCACGCCGGCCGGCATCAGCGGCAGCGACCGGGTGAGCACCGTGGCACCACGCGCCTCGATCTCCCGGCGCGGTGGGGCCTCCCCCCGCAGCGCGGCGAGCACGCTGTTCGCCGCCTCGGTTCCGTCCAGCGGGTCCGCGGCGAGCCGGCCATGCAGCGTCGCCAACTCCTCGCCGACCAGATGGGAGGAGAACCCCAACCGGCGGTACGCGGACTGCGCGTTCGGGCTCGCGTAGGTGACCTTTCCGGTGGCGTCCAGCCGCACCAGCCCGTCACCGACCCGCGGCGCCGATGTCGTCTCCCCCGGGTGTCGGGGGGGCGGGAAGGTGCCGTCGGCGACCATCTGGGCCAGGTCGTCGGCCGTGGTGAGGTAGTTCAACTCCAACTGGCTGGGTGTCCGGGCCGTGGACAGGTTGGTGTCCCGGCCCACCACCGCGATCACCTCACCCGCCGCGCCCTCGGTGGAGCGCAACCGCACCGGAATGGCCTCGTGTCGTGCCGGCGTGTCGCCGTACCAGACCGGATCGCCCTCCCGCCAGATCCGGCCCTGGTACGCGATTGTCAGGTGGGCCACCTCGGGACCGCCGACGATCCGGCCCACCTGATCGTCCTGGTAGGCGGTCGGCGCGGTGGTCGGTCGGACCTGGGCCACGCAGAGGAAGTCGTCCCCCCCGTCCACCGGCACCCAGAGCAGCAGGTCGGCGAAGGAGAGGTCGGAGAGCAACTGCCAGTCGCCGGCGATCCGGTGCAGGTGGTCGATGTCGCCGGGCCGCAGGGCGGTGTGTTCCTCGGCCAGGTCGCGCAGGGTGGACACCGGTAAAGCCTGCCACGGCCGGGTCAGCGGGTGGTGGTGACCTTCTTGAGTCCGCGCGGCGCGTCCGGGTCCTCGCCCCGGGCCAGTGCCAGCGTCAACGCCAACCGCTGTAACGGCAGCACGTCCAGCAGCGGGGCGTACCGCTCGTCGGTGTCGGGTACGGCGATCCGGGCCGCCCCGGGCACCTCGGCGGCACCGACGGTGACCACGTCGGCGCCCCGCTCGGCCAGCCGGGGCAGCACCTCGCGCATCGCCGCGCCACCCGGGCCGGAACCGACAACGGCCAGCACCGGAACGTCGGGGTCGGTCATCGCCAGCGGGCCGTGCAGCAGGTCCGCCCCCGAGAAGGCCAGCGCCGGCAGGTACGAGGTTTCCATGAGCTTGAGGGCGGACTCGCGGGCCGTCGGGTACGCGTACCCTCGGCCGGTCGTGACGAGCTGGGTGGCGAACCGGTACCGCGGGGCCAGCTCCGTCGCGGCCGGGTCGGCGAGCGTCCGCTCGGCCAGCTCGGGCAGGGCGGCCAGGGCGCGCAGCTCGGCCTCCGGCAGCCGCCCGGAACCGGCCCGTACCCCCTCCACCAGCATCAGCAACGCGAGCAGTTCGGCGGTGTAGGTCTTGGTGGCGGCCACCGCGCGCTCGTGCCCGGCCGCGATGTCGATGGCGAGTTCGGCGGTGCCGGCCAGGGCCGAGTCCGGTGCGTTGGTGACCGCCAGGGTGAGGGCCCCGGATGCCCGGGCCGCTCGCACCACCTCCACCAGGTCGGCCGAACCGCCGCTCTGGCTGACCGCGATCACCAGCGCGCCGGACAGGTCGGGTTGGGCGCCGAACAGGGTCACGGCGCTGGGCGAGGCGAGCCCGGCGGGCAGCGACAGGCGGATCTCGGCCAGGTAGCTCGCGTACAGCGCCGCGTGGTCCGAGGTGCCCCGAGCGGTGAGGACCAGGTGTCGGGGTCGCCGATCGGCGATCACCGCCGCCACCCGGGCGATCTCCGTGACATGTGCCGGTTCGAGCAGCCGGGCGTAGCCGGACGGTTGCTCCGCGATGTCCGCCGCCATCCCCGCACCGGGCGTCGCCATGGTCACCTCCGTGCCGGGCGCGACGCCGCGCACCGGGCGCGATGCGCGATCGCCGCGCGATCCGCGACCATTCTTGCATGTTTACGCGCGTTCAGCCAATCTAGCGATCACAATCGAGCAGCATCCCCGCAGCCGCCGGGATCATGGCCTAGAGTGCCCAACCCAAGGCCGCCAACACACGCAGGAGAGAGTCGCCCGTGTCGGAGGGAATGGACGATCCCCGCCTCTCCGCCGAGGGCGAGCTGGCGATGGCCAGGCTGGCGCTCGACGAGGGCGACCTGACCCACGCTGCGGGGCACGTCGCCGGCGCCATCGCCCACGCACCGACGCTGCCCGAGGTGCATGAGGTACTCGCCCAGCTGGCCGCCCGGACCGGCGGTGCGCTCGACCTGTTCACCCTGGACCAGCAGGCCTTCATCGGTACGGTGGTGGCGCGGGCACACCTGCTCGCCGCCGCCGGCCGGCCCGCCGAGGGGCTGGAGCTGCTGGTCGCCGCGACCGGCCACGCCCCCACCATGGACTGGGCCGGGGTGCCCTGGCTGGACGCCCCCGGGGTGGCCGAGGCGTGCGGCCAGGAGCGGATCGTCCGGTTGCTGCTCCAGGTCTGCGCCGCGGTGCCGGATCCGGTGCCGGCGGCGGACCGGCCGGCCCTGCGCCCGTACCTCCGGCTCGCCGAACGGGCCGTCGAGGCGTACCCCGGTCAGGGTCTGCTGTTCGGCGCGGCGTCGGCGCTGGCCCGCCGGCTCGGCGAGACGGACCTCGCGGTGCGCTGGGCCAGCCGGGGCGTCCGATTGGCGCCGGCCAAGCTCACCGAGGTCTGGCTGGGCTACGCGCTGCGCAGCGCCGGGCGCGTCGACGAGGCCCTCGCCGCCCTGCGCCGCGCCGTCGACCGGGACCCCGACGACCTCTCGGTGTACGCGGACATCGCCGGGACGATGGCCGACGACGGCCAGCTCGACGAGGCGCTGCGATGGATCGACCGGGCCCTGGAGCGGAACCCCACGTTCGACTGCGCGGTGCACACCGGCTACCGGTTGCGCTACCGGGCCGACGGATCGCTGGCCCACCTCGTGGCGCTCGCCGATTTCCACCGTGAGCACCCGGACGACACGCACGAGCACAACGACCTCGCCGAGTGCTGTGCTGGGCAACCGTGGCTCGGCCGGGTGCCGCCGGCCACCGAGGCGGTGGTCGGCGTGCTGCGCCGGTTGCGGACGGCCGGACCCGGCCTACCGCGACAGCGGCCCGGGGACTCGACCCCGGCGGTCGCCGGCGAACGGCGGGGTCAGGTGCGGATGACCGGGCTGGAGCCGCCCAGCGCCATGCTGGCGCTGGGCACCGCCGCCCCCGGCCTCGCGGTCACCGTCGCCACGGTGGCGGAGCCGGACATCCGCCGCCCCCGGCGTCCCGTCCAACGCCACGTCTGGCGGTACGACGGCACGGCCGCCCTGCCCGCGGTGCCCGAGCCGACACTCGTCGCCGTCGACCGCATCCGGTGGCTCGCCCAGCCCGGTTGGGCCCACCCGCCGGCCGCGTACGACGGTGCGGTCGCCCTGGCCACCCTCACTCTCGACGACCTGCTCGGGCTGCTCGTCCACCCGCCGCCCCCGCCGGCTACGCCGCTGGGTGACGCCCTGGTCGAGCGCGACCCCGCGCTGTGGGCGCGCTGCGTGCAGGTGTGGGCCTGCCTGGGCCTGCTGCATCACCGGACGGACGAACCCTGGGCCACCTCGACCCGCCGTACGGTGCTGCTCGAATTGGTCTGGGGAGTCGAGGACTGGATCACCGAGGCCGCGCTGTTCGCCCTGGTGGCGTACGCCTGGGTGGACCCGACGGTCCGGTCCGACGTGGCCCGGGTGGCGGCCGAACGGCTGGCCGACGCGGTGACCGTGGCCCGGACCCGCCCGGTGTCGATCCTCGGCTCGCTGGCCCGCCTCGTGCTCGCCACGCCGGCGATGGACCCGGCGGTGGTGACGGCCACCCGGCGGATGGTCGCCGCCGACCGGCCCGGCTGGCCGGTCGGAGTGCGCCGCGGCGGTGGGTTCCGGTGGCTCGGCCGGCTCTGGCGGCGGATCACCCGGTCATCGCGCTGAAACCGGCTACCGGACCGGGGCCTTCGCGATCGCCGCCTCGGCCCGCTCCTCGGGCGTCCCGGCGGCGGCCGGTTCGGTCGACCCGCGCAGCGGGATCTCCTTGATGAACCAGGCCAACACGGGCACCGCGACGCCGAACAGCAGTGCGGCGCCGAAGACCACGCCGATGGAGTCGGCAAGTCCCCCGAGAATGGCCTGCCGGACCGGCCCTACCAGCTCGCGCAGGGCGGCCGGGTCCAGCCCGGCCCCGCCCTCGCCGCCGAGGTTCGCACCGCCGAGGAACGGTCCCGCGCTGGACGCGGCCAGCCGGTTGGCGAAGATCGCCCCGAACAGCGACAGGCCGAACGAGCCGCCGATCGACCGGAAGAACGTCGCCGCGCCGCTGGCCGCACCGAGGTCGCGTTGCTCGACGCTGTTCTGCGCGATCAACATGGTGGTCTGCATCAGGAAACCCATCCCCGCGCCGAGCACCACCATGGCGACCGACAGTTCGAGCTTGCCGGTGTGCAGGTCGACCCGGGTGAGCAGGCCCAGCCCGACGGCCATCACCGCGCCGCCGACGATCGGAAAGGCCCGGTACCGGCCCGTCCTGGTGATGACCCGGCCGATCACCAGCGACACCACAAGCATCCCGAACATCATCGGCAGCAGCAGCAGTCCGCTGTTGGTGGCCGACGCGCCCTGGACGGTCTGCTGGAACAACGGCAGGAAGTTCATCGCGCCGAACATCGAGAAGCCGAGCAGCAGGCCGATCACCGAGACCAACGCGAAGTTGCGGTTGGCGAACAGGCTCAGCGGCAGGATCGGTTCCGCCACCCGCCGTTCCACCAGGGCGAAGGCGGCCAGGGTCAGCGCCGCCAGCACGGCGAGCCCGACGATCTGGACGGAACCCCAGGCGTACTCGTTGCCGCCCCAGGTGGTGATCAGGACGGTGGCGGTGATGCCGACCGACAGCAGACCGGCGCCCCACCAGTCGATCCGGTGCTCGGTCCGGTAGCGGGGCAGGTGCATGGTGAGGGCCAGGACCAGCAGGGCGACCCCGCCCAGCGGCAGGTTCACGTAGAACGCCCAGCGCCAGCTCAGGTGGTCGGTGATGAACCCGCCGACCAGCGGTCCGGCCACCATCGCGATCGCCATGATGCCGGCGAACATGCCCTGGTAGCGACCGCGCTCGCGGGGCGGGACCAGGTCACCGATGATCGCCATCACGCCGACCATCAGGCCGCCGGCACCGAGCCCTTGCACCGCGCGGAACATGATCAGCTCCGTCATCCCGTCGGCGGGGCCGCCCAGGATCGACGAGCCGGCCATGCCGCACAACGCCGAGCCGACCAGGAAGATCATGATGGAGGTGAGGAAGATGTTCTTGCGGCCGTACAGGTCACCGAGCTTGCCCCAGATCGGGGTGGACACGGTGGTCCCGAGCACGTAGGCGGTGACCACCCAGGTGAAGTGCTCCAGCGCACCGAACTCACCGATGATCCTGGGCAGTGCGGTGCTGACGATCATATTGTCCAGCATCGCCAGCATCATCGCGATCATGAGCCCGCCAAGGATGACCCGGACGTTCGGTGGCGCCGGAGCGGGCTGCGTGGCGGTGGTCATGAATCTCCCCCGAGGAATCCGACGGTTACCCAGCCGCCGCTTACTTGCCGGCCGGCTAGCACTTACTTGCCGTACGGTAAGCTGGCTCGCACAGCGTCGTCAAGCGGATAGGGAACATGCGGTGAACGAGAAGGCCGGCAGCACGCGAGCCCGCATCCAGGCGGTCGCGCTGGAACTCTTCGCCGAGCAGGGGTACGAGAAAACCTCGCTACGCGAGATCGCGGAGCGACTCGACGTCACCAAGGCGGCCCTGTACTACCACTTCAAGAGCAAGGACGACATCGTCGGCAGCGTCGTCGAGGACCGGATCGAGCGACTGGACCGGATGGCGGACGACGCCGCCCAGCGGGTCGACGACCCGGCCGGCCGGCGGAAGCTGCTCGACGCCTACGCCGACGAGTTCCTGGGGCACAGCCAGCCCATCATGCGGTTCTTCGAGCAGAACCAGACGGCCCTCAAGAGCCTGGCCGCGGGAAAGCTGATACGGGACCGCATGATCCGGCTGGCCGACCTGCTCGCCGGCCCGGACCCGTCCCCCACCGCCCGGGTTCGCGCCACCCTGGCGTTGTTCGCCGTGCACAGCACCTGGTTGACGCTGCGGGACCTCGACAACGAGGAACGGCGGCGGGTAGCGCTGACCGTCGCCTACGAGCTGCTGGACCGGATCGACGCCGAGGACTGAACGGCCGGGCTACCGGTCCGTGGACGCCACCACGGCCACGTCTCGCCGCAGGGCGAGCAGCTCGACCCCGGCCGTCGGCGACCAGTCGAGATCCGGCACCCGGACGAAGCCCATGCTGGCGTAGAGCCGCTGGGCCGGGACGGAGAAACTGCGGACGCAGATCAGCACCGCCGAGCAGCCGGCCTCGGCCGCCCGGTCCAGGCACGCCAGCACCAGCGCCCGGCCCACCCCGCGCCCCTGCGCCGCCGGATGCACCGCGAGCATCCGGAACTCCGACTCGCCGGGCCGGGACAGCTCCGCGTACGGCGAGCCGGGCGCCACGACGGTGACCGAGCCGAGCACGCCACCGGTCGCCTCGTCCACGGCGACCAGCACCGTTCCCTCGGCGGCCCGAGCCGGCACATCGGCGAGCGTCCGCTCGTAGCCGTGCTCGCCGTCGAGCTGGCCATCGGCCGCGTACGCCGCGACGGTCAACTCCGCGATGGCCTGGTGGTCGGCCGGCTCGGCCGGCCGGATGAGCACCCGGGTCATTCGATGACGGCGATGAGATCGCCGTCCTGCACCACGTCGCCCTCGTTCACCGCGAGCTCGCGCAGCACGCCGTCGGACTCCGCCACCACCGGGATCTCCATCTTCATGGATTCGAGGATGACAAGCGTGTCACCCTCGGAGACGGTGTCGCCAGCGGCCGCGACGACCTTCCACACGTTCGCCACCATCTCGGCGCGGATCTCCTCGGCCATTGTCACGGCCCTCTCTCTCGGCGGTCTGCCTGCGAACGGTATCCAATCATGCGGGGGTGATCCATGCCGCACGACCGGGCACGGCACCGGCGTGGTGCGCACGGCGGCAGGCGCTAGCATCGGCAGGTCGCGAGCCCTGATGGAAGGAAGGTCCAGATGGCCAAGAAGGCCCGGAAGAAGAAGGCCCGCAAGAAGAGCGCCGCCAACCACGGCAAGCGCCCCAACTCCTGAGAAGCCCGTACCCGTGCGGTACACGCGAAGCGGCGCCGTGCCGAAAGGAACGCTTTCGACGCGGCGCCGCTCCGGGCTGGACTACTCCGGCAGGTACTCCCTGGCGTCGGTCTCGATGACCAGCTCGGCAAGCCGGATCCGCAGCCGCTCGCGCAGCTCCGCCGGGGCCGTCTCGTTGCCGCAGCAGCGGGCGACCAGCTCCTTCACCTCCCGCTCGATGCCGTACTCGCGGAGGCACGGCGAGCAGCCGTCGAGATGGTGCCGGATCAACGTGCGCCGCTCGTCCCCGCACTCCAGGTCCAGGTAGAGATAGACCTCGGCGAGCACCTCACGGCAATCGGTCCCCGGGGACTCCTCGCAGGCCACGTCACACCTCCCGGGTGGCGGTAGCGGGCCGGGGCGACGCGTTGATCCCCCGGTCGGCGGCGTACCGCTCCAGCGTCTTGCGCAGGTTGCGGCGACCACGGTGCAGCCGCGACATCACGGTGCCGATCGGCGTGCCCATGATGTCGGCGACCTCCTTGTAGGAGAAGCCCTCCACATCGGTGAGGTAGACCGCCAGCCGGAACTCCTCGGGAAGCTGCTGCAACGCCTCCTTGACGTCGCTGTCCGGGAGCCGGTCCAGCGCCTCGGTCTCGGCCGACCGCAGACCGCTGGAGGTGTGCGACTCCGCCTCGGCGAGCTGCCAGTCGGTGATCTCCTCCGTGGGCGCCTGCACCGGTTGCCGCTGCCGCTTCCGATACGAGTTGATGTAGGTGTTGGTCAGGATCCGGTACAGCCACGCCTTGAGGTTGGTGCCCTCTTCGAACTGGTGGAAGGCGGCGAACGCCTTCATGTACGTCTCCTGGACCAGGTCCTCGGCGTCGGCTGGATTGCGGGTCATCCGCATCGCGGCGGCGTAGAGCTGATCGACGAAGGGCATCGCGTCACGCTCGAATCGCGCCCGACGCTCACCCGCCTGTTCCGGTCGTGTCAACCGAACGTCCCCTCGCTCCCCGGCCGCCTCCGGGAAGGGCGACCGTCCCGCCGAGGATACGCGCAATGCCATGCCGGCAGATTCGGTTCCGGCGAGTGTGCCCGCCGCCACCACGGCGGCGGGTGCGCTCGCCATCGCCGACGGTTCGGCCGGTGTGCTCGCCGCCGCTGGCGGCGCGGCCGTAGCTGGGGCCGACCAGTCGGGACCGCGCAGCAGGCTTCGCAACCGCGCCTCGTGATCCGCGCGCTCCGGACTCCGTGTTCCGGTGGACACCGGCATCGACTCCCTCACTCGATGGCGAGCCGGCGCGGCGTCGGAACGGCGGACCCTGTCCAGCACCGTCGCCATACCCGCGGGGCTCTTGCTTCCGCGAGATGTAACAACCGGCCGACCGCTCGACATTCCGGATGCTCGCTTCCCTGGTCCCAGCCGTGATGTCGACCACGGCTGGGACCAGGAGGAGCCTGGGAGGATGGCGCCGGCGCCGGGTTCGGTGCCGCCGCCATCCGGAGCAACGACCTCCGGCCAGAGGGAGAAACGGGCGTAACCGGACGAACGCCATGTGTGCCGTCGTCGCGCCACCGGGGTCGCTCGTCGCCCGTCATGAGTCCGCGGTCAGTTGTCGCCGGTCACGCCGCCCAGCCGTGCCCGCGCAGCCACTCCACCACGACCGCCGCCGTACCCACCGGATCCCGGCGCAGGTCATGCCGCTCCCCCGGGCGGACCATGACCCGAACCCCGGGGCGTGCGGGTGGCACGCCGAACGCGTCAGCCGCGCCGTTCACCACCAGGGTGGGGAGCCCGGTGTCCAGCTCACCGTCCCGGGACCGGTCCGGCCGCCCGGGTGGGTGCAGCGGAAAGGCCAACGCCAGCACCCCCACCGCCCCGACCGCCCGGGCGGTCCGGCAGGCCACCCGGGCACCGCTCGACCGGCCGCCGACCAGCAGCGGCATCGGCGCCCAGCGCCCGAGCAGGTCCGCCACCACCGCGCCGAACGCCTCGTCGAGGTGGTTCGCGGGGGCTGGAGCCCGCCGGCCGGCCACCCGGTACGGCTGGGTCACCCGGGCCACCAGAACGTCCCGAGCCAGCACGGCGTCCCGCACCGCCACCAGGTCAGGTGCGGTCACGTCGCCACCCGCACCGTGCCCGAGCACGAGCAGGCTGCGCGGCGGCCCCGCGGGTCGATCCACGACCACCATCGCGGGGCCGCGCGGCGTATCGATCCGCCCGTCGTCCGGCACCCGGCAATTGTCCACCGCGGTGCGTGGAACCGGAATCGACCCGGCGACCGCTACCCGCCGCTGAGCGAGCCAGCGGCTCAGCGGCTCAGCGGCATCAGGGTGAGCAGCCGGTCGCGGACCGGCGGACCGGCCTCGTCCACCGCGTCCGGATCCCGCTCGACCTGCCCCCGCCAGGCCAGCAGCATCGCCCGCCGCTCGCGCGGGGTGGTGCCACCCCACACGCCGTGACAGTCACCTACCTCCAGCGCCCAGGCGAGACAGGCGCCCTGCACCGAACAGGTGCGGCAGAGCGCGACCGCGGCGTCCGCCGGCTCGTTGGGTGCTGGAAAAAAGGTTTCCGGGTCGACGCTCTGACAGGCACCTCGGGTGCGCCAGGCGTCGTCCGTTTGCCGTTCCCTTACGGCTCGCTGCAACCGCGGATCCTGCTGTGCAGCGGCCACCTCGTGCGGGCGTGGCATCCGCGCCCGAGTCATTCACCCACCTCCCCCGTGGGGCCGGCATGATCGGTGGGAGTCCGTCGCCCCGTGCGAAAATCGACACCCACTGCCGGCGCTGTGTTCTATCGCACTCGTGCGGGAGGAGACAAGGGGATAGCCGAAACCCTGTCTGAACGATCGAGCGACGTTAGCCGTAACTAGGGGCAAATCGCACCGAAGGCGCGCCGCAACGGCACCCGGTCGAGCGATGGGAGCGCGCCCAGCGCAGCACCCGGGGCGCGGCACGGAGGCGCCCCTGGCGGAAGCGCCACGGGCGCGACCGTCGCACTCGTCGCGGCGGGCCGCGGCGGCTCAGAAGAGCGGGAGCGGGACCGGTTCCTCGGGTGCCGTCCGCGGCGGCGGCGCCGCCACCCGCCGGACCAGTTCCGGGCCGTCGTTACGGACATCGCCCACCGCCCGACCGACGGGTCGGATCTCGATTCCGGCGATCGCCTCGGCGCTCGGCGGCGCCAACAACGCCGCGGCGTCGCCACCACCGGCCAGCCACCCCGGCCACCGCTCCGGCGGCAACATCAACGGCATCCGATCATGCACATCGGCCAGGTCCCCGGCCGCCGCCATGGTGACGATCGAGCAGGTCAGCAGGTCAGCGGCCGGCTCCGCGCCGGCAGCCGTCCGGTCCGACCAGAGCGACCACACACCGGCGAACGCGAGCACCGAACCATCCCGCGGGGTCAGGTAGTAGGGCTGCTTGCCGCCGTCCTCCCGACGCACCCACTCGTACCAGCCGTCGGCCGGCACCAGGCACCGCCGTCCGGCGAACGAGCGGGCGAACGCGTTGCTGGTCGCCACCGTCTCGGCCCGCGCGTTGATCATGCGGGCGGCCCCCCGGGTGTCCCGAGCCCAGTGCGGCACGAGGCCCCACCGGGCGGTGCTCAGCAGCCGTCCGCCGGAACGCGGCAGCCGGACGATCGGCACCCGGTCGGTCGGCGCCACGTTGTAGTCGGCGACCAGGCCGCCGCCGGTGTCGTCGTCGGCGTCGAACAGGGCGCCCAGCTCGGTGGCGCCGCGGGTGGTCGCGTACCTGCCGCACATGGCGTACACGGTACCGGCGGCGGCGACGTCCCGAGTGCCGGAACGTCCTCGCCTTGATCACGCCGCGTCGGGCCCAGGCGGCAGAATGTATTCGTGACCAACCTGACGGCGCTGCGGCCACCCCAACCGTGGACCGCCCCGACCGCGGCCGGCCCGGTCGAGGAGACCCTGCGACTGCCCGGGTCCAAGTCGATGACCGCCCGCGCCCTCGTGCTCAGCGCCCTGGCCGGCGGCTCGTCCACCCTGCGCCGGCCGCTGCGGGCCCGGGACACCGAGTTGATGGCGGCCGGGCTGCGCGCGCTGGGCACCCATGTCTCGGTGACGGACGACGAGCGCTGGCTGGTCCGGCCACGACCGTTGCAGGGACCGGCACACATCGACGTCGGGTTGGCCGGCACGATCATGCGGTTCGCACCGCCGGTGGCCGGTCTGGCCACCGGCCCGGTGACCTTCGACGGCGACCCGTACGCCCGGCGCCGTCCCCTGGGCCCGCTGGTGGAGGCGTTGCGATCACTCCAGGTCCGCATTGACGCGGCACCCGGCGGCACGCTGCCGTTGACCGTCCGAGGGACCGGGCGGGTCACCGGTGGCGACGTCCTGATCGACGCCTCGGCCTCCAGCCAGTTCGTCTCGGGTCTGCTGCTGGCCGCCCCCCGGTTCGATCACGGGGTGGTGGTCCGGCACGTCGGCCCGCCGGTCCCGTCCGCCCCGCACCTGCGGATGACCGTGCAGATGCTGCGGGCAGCCGGCGCCGGGGTGGACGACAGCACCCCGGACGTGTGGGTGGTCGAACCCGGACGGCTCACCGGCCGTGGCTGGGACATCGAGCCGGACCTGTCCGGCGCCGTGCCGTTCTTCGCCGCGGCGCTGGTCACCGGCGGTGAGGTGACACTGCTCGGCTGGCCCCGCGGCAGCAACCAGCCGGTCGACCGGCTGCGTGCCCTGCTGTCCGAGATGGGTGGCGAGGTGGCGCTCGGCACCAACGGGCTGACCGTCCGCGGCAGCGGCGTGGTGCACGGGTTGGACGCGGACCTGTCCGATGTCGGGGAGCTGACCCCGGTGCTCGCCGCGCTGGCCACCATCGCCGACTCCCCGTCCCGGCTGCGTGGGGTGGCGCACATCCGGGCACACGAGACGGACCGGGTGGCGGCCCTGGCGCGCGAACTGACCGCGCTGGGCGCCGACATCACCGAGTCGCTCGACGGCCTGGAGATCAGGCCCCGCCCGCTGCGCGGAGGCACGTTCGACACGTACGACGATCACCGGATGGCACACGCCGCCTCGCTCATCGGCCTGGTCGTGCCGGGCATCGAACTGTCCGACGTGGCATGCACCTCCAAGACCATGCCGGAGTTCCCGGCACTATGGTCGACGATGGTGGCCGGCAAGGACGATCGACGTCCGGGCAGCCATCCGGTGACGTGAGGGGGCGGCCCTGACGGGCAGGCGGCGGGAGTACGACGAGGAGGACGTCCGGGTCCGACCCGGCCGCTCGTCGCGTCCGCGTACCCGGATCCGCCCTCGGCACAGCGACGCGGTCGACGGCTTCGTGACCGCCGTCGACCGCGGTCGGTACACCTGCGTGCTCGGCGATCCGGAACGCACCGTCACCGCGATGCGGGCCCGGGAGCTGGGCCGCCGCTCGGTGGTGGTCGGTGACCGGGTCTCCCTGGTCGGAGACACCTCGGGGGACGCCGGGGCGCTGGCCCGGATCGTGCGGATCGCGGACCGCCGATCCGTCCTGCGACGCACCGCCGACGACGACGACACCACCGCCGAGGGACGGCTGGAGCGGGTGGTGGTGGCGAACGCCGACCAGTTGGTGATCGTCAGTTCGCTCGCCGACCCACCTCCGCGTACCGGATTCATCGACCGCTGCCTGGTCGCGGCGTACGACGCCGGCATCCAGCCGCTGCTCTGCCTGACCAAGGCCGACCTGTCCGGTCCGGCGGCGGTGCTCGACTACTACGCCGAACTGGATCTGCCGCACCTGCTGGTCCGCCCCGACTGCGACCTCGACGACATGCGCGCCGCGCTGGCCGGCCTGGTCTCGGTGCTGGTCGGGCACTCCGGGGTCGGCAAGTCGACCCTGGTGAACCGGCTGGTCCCGGCGGCCGACCGGGCGGTGGGCCGGGTCAGCGCGATCGGTCGGGGCCGGCACACCTCGACAAGCGCCGTGGCGCTGCGGCTGCCGGACCGGGCCGGCGCGGCCGACTCCGCCGGCTGGATCATCGACACGCCGGGCATCCGCAGCTTCGGGCTGGCCCACGTCAGCGCGGACAGTCTGCTGCACGGCTTCGCTGACCTGGCGCCGGGCACCGCCGACTGCCCGCCCAACTGCGAACACACCGAGGCCGAACCGGAGTGCGCGCTGGACGCCTGGGTGGCCGCCGGCAACGCGGATCAGCGCCGGCTCGCCTCGTACCGCCGGCTGCTGGCCTCGCGTGCCGGCGAGACCGAATGACGGCGGTGGGCTACGTTTCCGCCATGCCCAGCTTCGCCGATCCTGTCCGGACCCGCTACGCCGACGACCTGTCCCTGGCCCACGTGCTGGCGGACGCCGCCGACGCGATCTCGATCGCCCGGTTCCGGGCGCTCGACCTCCAGGTGTCGGCCAAGCCCGACCTGACCCCGGTCAGCGACGCGGACACCGCCGTGGAACGCGCCATCCGGGCCACCCTCGCCCGGAGCCGCCCGCGCGACGGCGTGCTCGGCGAGGAGTTCGGGTCGCGGGGTGGTCACGGCGACCGGCAGTGGGTGATCGATCCGATCGACGGCACCAAGAACTTCGTGCGGGGGGTGCCGATCTGGGCCACCCTGATCGCGCTGCTGGACGCCGGCGAGCCGGTGGTCGGACTGGTCTCCGCCCCGGCGCTCGGCCGCCGCTGGTGGGCGGCCAGTGGGCACGGCGCGTTCGCCGGCCGGCACCAGGCGGCCGCCAGCCCGATCAGCGTGTCCACAGTGCACCGGCTCGCCGACGCCAGCGTCTGCTACTCGTCGCTTACCGGTTGGGAGACCGCCGGGCGACTGGACGCGATGCTGGACGTGCTCCGGGAGAGCTGGCGCAGCCGGGCATACGGCGACTTCTACGGATACATGCTCGTCGCCGAGGGAGCGGTGGACGCCATGGCGGAGCCCGAGCTGTCGCTGTGGGACCTCGCGGCGTTGATTCCGGTCGTCACCGAGGCCGGGGGGACGTTCACCGACCTCACCGGCCGGCCGGGTCCGGCGGGCGGCAGCGCGCTGGCCACCAACGGCCCGTTGCACGCCGACCTGCTGGGTCGGCTCGGCGTCTGATCGCGATCCGGCGGCACCCCGGGCCGCCCGCCCGGCCGACGCCGACGGGACCGAGCGGCACCCGTCAGGGCGGATGCCCCGACGGCGCCCGGACGCACGGGATCCGCCGCGAGGCGACGGAGCGGATCCCCGCGGCACCCTCTATCCTCGCCGGGTGGTGTCAACCGGTTGGTGCTTCCTGGCGGCGATGATCGTCAGTTACGGCGTCGCCAACCTGTTGCAGTCGGTGGCCGCGGCACGGACCACGGTGCACCACACCTTCGACCCGGGACTGTTGATCCGGCTGGCCGGGCACCGGACGTACCTGCTCGGCCTGGGCTGCCAGGTCGCCGGCTTCGCGCTCGCCTTCCTGGCTCGGCGTGACCTGCCGCTGTTCCTCGTCCAGGCCAGCGTGGCGGCCGGGCTTGGGGTGACCGCGGTGCTCGGGGTGCTGCTGCTGAACTGGCGGCTACCGGGCGCGGAGGTCGTCCTGTTGGTGCTGCTCTTCGCCGGGATCGCCGCGCTGGTGCTGGCCGCCCAGCCGGCTCCGGCCCGGCCGCTCGGCACCAGCGCCCAGGTCGTTCTGGTCGCGGTGCTCGCGCTGGTCGCCGTCGGCGGCGTTTTCGCGGTACGCCTGCACGGCGCGCTCGGGTCGGTGGTCCTCGGCTCGCTGGCCGGGATGTCCTTCTCCGCGGCAGCCGTCGCGGCGCGTCCGCTGGCCTCGGCGGGGTCGGTGGCGACGCTTGTCACCGACCCGCTGCTCTACCTGCTGGTCGCCCACTCCATCGTCGGGCAACTACTGCTGGGGCTGGCCATGCAGCGGGGCTCGACGACCGCCGCGGTGGCGGCGATGGACGCCGCGGGGGCGGTGCCGGCGGCGATCGTCGGGCTGCTGCTGCTCGGGGACCGCGTCTGGCCGGGCCGGGAATGGCTGGCCGGCACCGGCTTCCTGGTCACCCTGATCGCCGTCATCGGATTGACCCGGTACGCCGAACCGCAGCACCACCACGAGGTCGCCGACCGCAGGGAACGGCCCCTTCCTGTCGCTTTGCGGGTAGGCCGGGACCCTTCGTGAAACACCATGTCAGGCCGTCACCGGCTGCTGCGCCGGCTCCGGTTCGAGGTTCACCTCGGCGACCGTCGGTTCCACCGGGCGCCGGCGCACCACCCGCTCGTACAGCCGCTCCAGCGTGCCCACCGTCCGCTCCCACGTGTAGCTGCACCGCACCCGGTCAACCGCGGCGTGCCCGAACGCGAACCGCTGAGCGTCGTCGGCCAGCAGGCGACGCAACGTCACTCCAAGGCCACGGACGTCTCCCGGTGGCACGAGCTGACCGGTGACCTCGTCAACGACGGTGTCGGCCACCCCGCCCCGCGCATAGCCCACCACCGGTACGCCGCACGCCATCGCCTCCAACGGCACCCGGCCGGCGGAGGCGTAACGCGCCGTGCAGGCGACCACGTCGGCGGAGCGGTACCAGGCGGGGAGGTGGTCGTGCGGGACGGAACCGATCAGCCGTACCTGCTCGCCGACGCCGGCGCTCTCGGCCAGCTCGCGGAGTCGGCGCGCCTCGGCGTGCCCGGTCAGTTCCGGCTCGGGCGGTCCTCCGGCGATCACCAGTTCGGCGTCTCCGACCAGCCGCATGGCCCGGATCAGGTCATCCAGTCCGCTGCCCGGTCCGAGGCCACCGACCGCCAGGATCCGGGACCGGCGGTCCCGTGGCACCGCCTCGCCGTCCGGCTGGAAGGTTTCCGTGTCCACGCCGTTCGGCACCACCGCGACCGCGGTGCGTTGCAGTCCCATCCGGGTCAGCTCGTCCACCTCGTCGCTGGACTGGGCCACCGCGAGGTCCACCGCCCGGGTCAACGCCCGCTCCAGCGGGATCCGCTGGTCGGGCCCGGGGTAGGCGCCACCGAGGTGGCGCAGTTGCTCGGTGCCGAGCGAGTGGAACGTCTGCACGATCGGGATATCGGTTTCCCGGACGGCGCTGGCGGCGACCAGTCCACCGACCCAGAAGTGACCGTGCACGACGTCCGGCCGCCAGTCGTCCGACCAACGGTCGGCCAACCAGCGCCCGAAGGCGGGCACGTGCGCGACCAGTTCGGCGGTGGGTATCGGTGCGACCGGACCGACCGGCACCCGCTCGACGCGGTAGCCCGTCGCGTCTTCGGTCTCCGGAAGGTCGGAGTCGTCCCGCCGTTCGTAGACACGTACGTCGTGGCCCTTACCCGCCAGTTCGGTGGCGATCCGAGCGACGTGTTGATGGGTGCTGAACGACGCACCCGCATTCCGGCTCGCTGTGCCGGCGTGGGCGCAGACCAGGCCAACGCGCATGGGACCACCTCCGTCGGATGTGCAAGGGGCGACTGCCCTCCCGATCAGAGGCTCCCATTATCCGTGCCCGCCGGAGCCCAAACGTGCTATTCGGAGGCGGACAAAGGCGTCATATCGGCCAACCGGCTCCGGGTGGATCACTCAGCTCCCGGCGTTGTCCGGACATCGGCGGCGGTATCCGGACAACGGGCAGGCGCGAGACGTCCCGAAGATGGCCACGCAGCGCAACCGGCCGCCCGGCTTCGTCGGCGAGTCGCTCGGCCACCACCTGCAACCACCGGTTGCCGGTCCGGAGCCGGATCGTGCGGCGTAGTGGCGCACCGGTACGCAGCGTGTGGACCACCGCCCGGCGGACCTCCAACCACCCGCCCGGATCCACCACCTCTCCCACGGTGTCCGGGGCCAGCGCGCGACCGCTCGGCCAGTCCAGCAACTGCCTCAGGTTGGCCGTACCGCGCAACTCCCGGGTGCCGAGGCGCCAGCGGAAGGCCGCCACCCCGACGGCCCGTCCCGCCGCCACCAGATCCTCGTGCGTCAACTCCGCCGCCGACCAGGCCCGCCAGGTCACCTGGAGGCGGTCGCCGAGCCGCACCACCCGAACGGTGTAGTGCCCCGACGCGTCCTCGGTGAGGCCCGAGAGATAGACGTCGTCGAGCTGCCGGGAACGTCCATCGGCCAGCACCGCCCGGCACAGGGGCAGCAGCGTCCGTGGTCCCGCCTCCGGCACGACCGTCAAGAGGGTGGCGCCGACCAGTCGGACCCCCTGGCGCTGCGCGTCGGAAACGGCCGCCGGATTGGCTCGTACCACGATGAAGTCGGTCACGGTCCCGCCCTCGGACCGCGGGGCGAGCAGCGCCGCCGGCGTGAGCGCGCCATCCAGCAGCGACTGGATCCACGGCTCGTCGGCGACGTCGTCCGGGGTCGGCTCCGGCGCACCGCCACTGGCTATCCGGGCCCACGCCTGGCCGACGAGGTCGGCCGCTGCCGTCAGGTAGGCGCGCAGGGCGTCGTCGAGATCGAGCGCGTCGCGCCAGGCCAGGCCGAGGACCCCCAGCATCCGGCCGCGGTACGTCACCGGCAGCGTCACACCGGCGGCGACGTGCGCCAACCGGGACATCAGCGGGTACGCGTCGTCGACCTGCTCGCGGTCGGCCAGCCAGACCGGCTCCCCGGTCCGCGCGCTCGTGGTGAGCGGCACCTCCACCTGCGGCGGGATGCGGGCCCATTGGCTCGCCATCTCGGGAGACAGACCGACCGCCGCCACCACCCGCAGCGCACCGTCCGGCTCGCACCGGGTGAGTACCACGCTGGCCGGCGGTGGCCACGCCGTCGCCGGCTCCGCCAACGCGGCGACGATGGCGTCCCGGTCCGGCGCCGCCGCCAACCGGGAAGCCAGCAGGAGGTGTCCCACCCGCGGCAGGTCCTCGGTCGCGGGCGGGGCGAGGGTTGGCGATGCCAGTCGTCCCGGCTCGCCGACCCGGACCGGTACGGCCCGGCCGGCCGACCCCCGCGCCGGGCGTGGTTGCGGGCGGGCCGCGCTGCCGGGCGGCGGGCTCACCTGGGCGACCACGGCGGCCGCGAGTTCCGCGAGGCGGACGTTCCGCTCCTGTGAAGTCCGGCTCAGCCGATCGAAGGCGGCGTCGGCGTCGATCCGGTGGCGCGCCATCAGCACGCCCTTGGCCTGCTCGATCAGGGCCCGGGTACGCATCGCCTCCCGCAGCCCGTCCCGCTCCCGGCGGAGCTGGCTGACGAGCGAGGCGAGCGGCTCAGCGTCGTGCCGGCCGGCGGCGTCGGCATCGCTCATCGGTCGCTCCAGTGGTCAGATGCGGAGCGTGTCGGTGCACACGCCACTGTGGCCGCAGTTACCCGCCGACCGGATTACGGCAAACCATTGCCGCATGGGGGGTGTCCGGCCGGGGTACGGGCACAGTCATGGAACATTACTGGCGGCGCCGCGGGCGGGATCGGACCACCGCGGTCACCGGGGCCGCCCGGCCAGAGGTCCGGACCATGTGCGTGGAACCCCCTCGTGTCCGCCGCTGATCCGGCGGATGCGGAGCATCGGGCGACCGTGCACAATGAGTCGGTCATGCCGACCAACGTGCGCGTCCTGGTGGAGACGGAGCCTCATGCGCCGGTCCGGTTGGTGGGCGTACTCGCGCCGCCCACAGCCGGAGTGATCCGTGAGACGTTGCTCACCGCGCTCGCGGACCGGCCGTCGCCCGTCGTGGTGGACGTGTCGGGGTTGTCGGTCCGGGACCCGCAGACGCTCGCCGTGTTCGACGAGGTCTCCCAGGAGACTGCCGAATGGCCGGTCGGCGAGTTGCTTGTCACACCGGTCGACGCCGGTACGGTCGGACGACGGGCGGCCGAGACCTCCGCCCGATCGCTCAGCGCCCGGCTGGATCCGGCGGTAGGCGCGGCCCGGCGGGCCCGCGGCCTCGTCACCGAGGGATGCGCGAGGTGGGACGTGCCGGACCTGATCGGCCCCGGCTGCATCGCGGCCACCGAACTGGTCAACAACGTGGTCGTGCACGCGCACACCCCGATGACGCTTCAACTCGCGTACCGTGGCGACGCGCTGCACCTGTCGGTCCGGGACTACTCGCCGGAGCCGCCCGTCTTCACCGGATCGGCACCGACCACCTCCGCCGGCGGCCGGGGTCTGCTGCTTGTCGACAGCGTGGCGCGCCGGTGGGGAGTCACCCCCCTCACCGACGGCAAGCTGATCTGGGCTGTGCTGTACGCCGAGGACGAGCCCGGCCGCTGACCAGCGGCCGATGTCGTCGCGTCACTCCTGCGCGTTCAGCAGGAAGCTGAGCCGGGCCATCCTGAGCGTACGGACGACGTGCGGCTGCACCGCCGTGAGCCGGAGCCGGATGTGGGCGCCGCGGGCGGCCTCGAAGCCGACGAGCAACGCGGAGATGCCAGCGGCGTCGATGAACGGCACGCCGCGTAGGCGCAGCTCCACCTGCCGCACCGGCTGCCGGGACGCGTGCAGCAGCGCGTCGCGCAGTCGCCCGGCGGTGTCCCGGTCGATCTCGCCCACCACCTCGATCCGGAGCACGTCGCCGACCCGCTGATGACGGAGCACCAGACTGTCCAGCGCGGCCGAACCGGGGTGCCAGGACTGCGGCCGGTCGCTGAGCATGCACTGACGCAGCCAGGCCAGCGCCCGGGTGAGCAGCCGGGACACATGCATCTGGGAGATGCCCAGTTCGTCGGCGATCTCCTGCTGCGTCCTGTTGCCGTAGAACCGCAGCGCCAGGATCTGACGCTCCCGGGCCGGCAACCGGCACAGCAGCGCGGTGACGGTGACCCGGTCCTCGACCATGTCCATGTGGGGGTCAACCGCGCCGAGGTCATCGGCGAGTTCGGTGCCGGGATCGTCGTGTCGCGGGGCGTTGAGCGACAGCGACGCGTACGCCGCCGCCGTTTCCCGGGCCGTGTGGATGTCATCTGTCGAGCGGTTCAGCCTGGTGGCCAGCTCGACGACGGTGGGGCGGCGGTGCAACTCGGTGGTGAGGTCCGCGTCCAACCGGACGACCTCCCGACTGAGTTCCTGCATCCGCCGGGGGACGTGCACGCTCCAGGTCCGGTCGCGGAAGTGCCGGCGCAGCTCGCCGGTGATGGTGACGGCGGCGTAGCCGGTGAACGGCCCGCGGTCGGGGTCGAAACGGTCCACCGCCTTGACGAGGCCGAGCCGGGCGACCTGTTCCAGGTCATCCAGCGGCTCGCCACGGTTGGCGTACCGGCGGGCGATCCGGGTGGCGAACGGCAGTGCGGCCCGCACCAGGTCGTTCCGGCCGTCCCGGTGTCCGGCGCCCCGGGTGTCCGGCGAGCCGGCGCGTTCCGCGTACGCGGAAGCCATGGCGTCGAGGGCGGCCGGGTCGATGCGGTTGGATGTGGTGCTGGCAGCGGTACGGATCATCGCGCAGCCTCCTAGGCGCGCCACCTGGGGCGGCACACGTCGATGTCGAGCTGTGCTGGCCGATGCCCGCGTCTTGAGCATCTCGCGAGTTGATATTGATTCCAGCCGGCGAAGTCGCCTGAGCGTGTTCAACTCTGGGGGGCCGACACTACTGCCCGTTCGGCCGAGGGACAATCCAACGCGCGGTTTCTCAGGAGACACACAGTCACCTGCCGACGCTGGCCCCGCTTCCACCGGTTACCGACCGGGGTCAGTGGGTAGGTCACCTGCCATGCGCGACGACGACTTCCCGACGCCGATCTCCGACCCCGAGGCCCAGGGGCTGCCAGACACCGCCGATGACGACTCGACGGCGTACGACGACGTCGAGACCGGCCGGGAGGCCGACGGCCCGGACCCGGCTCCGCTGCCACCGGACCGGGAGGACGGCCCGATGGAGGTGGACCGCTTCGGCACCACCGCCGAGGAGCAGTTGGAGGGCGAGTCGCTGGACGACAAGCTGGGCCGGGAGCGGCTCGAACGGCCTGTCGACGACCCGCTCGCCGGCGCCGTCGACCCGGCCCTGGCTGCCGAGGCGGACAGCCCGCAGGCCGCCGCCGAGGCGCAACTCGACGCTGACGTGCTGGATCCCGGCCCGCGCTCCGATCCGAACTCCCCCGTCTCGCTGTACGACCACGGCAGGCTCGGCGGGGCAGCCGAGGGCCAGGTGGGTCGGTTGGTGGAGCCGGACGAGGGCGCCGGCACCGACGAGGAGCCGGACTCGGTGGCCCGGGACGTCGGCGCGTCCGGTGGCGGGGCCAGCGCGGAGGAACTCGCCGTACACGAGACCCAGCCGCCGGAGCGGCACTGACGGTCGGGCTCCCGCGCTGGCCTGACCCTAGGACAGGCCGCGCTCGATCGCGTAGCGGGTCAGTTCCACCCGGTTGTGCAGGTGCAGCTTGCCGAGCGTGTTCTGGACGTGGTTCTGCACCGTCCGGTGCGACAGCCCCAGCCGCTCCGCGATCTGCTTGTACGACAAACCCTTGGCCACCAGCCGGAGCACCTCGGTCTCCCGATCGGTGAGCCGCGGGGCGCCTGGTTCTCCGGCTGGTTCGGGGGCGGTGGCCAGCCGGCGGTACTCGCCGAGCACCAGACCGGCCAGGCCGGGGGTGAACACGGCCTCACCGGCCGCGGTGCGCCGCACGGCGTCCAGGAACTCGGCCGGCGCCGCCGACTTCACCAGGTAGCCGGTGGCACCGGCCTTCACGGCGTCCAGCACGCTCTGCTGCTCGCCGCTGGCCGACAGCATGAGCACCCGGACCCCGGGCAGCGCCGCGGCGAGGCCGCGGATCACCTCCACCCCGGAGATGTCGGGCAGTTGCAGGTCGAGCACCACCACATCGGGTCGGGCGGCGCCGGCGATCCGTACCGCCTGCCGACCCTCGCCGGTGGTCGCCACCACCTCGTGGCCCGCCTCGCCGAGGTCTCGGGCCACCCCCTCACGCCACATGGGATGGTCGTCGACGACCATCACCCGGATCGGCGGCTCAGCCTGCCCAGTCATGCGTCGCACTGTAGGACCTGTGTCAACGCCCTCGTCCGGCCGGCAGGGGGCCAGCCGAGGGGCCGGTGGCTGTGGTCGGGGACGCCCAGCCCAGCCGGAACGCCCGATCAGTCCCGCGGGATCCGGAATTCGACATCGGTTCCCTGCCCGGCAGCGGAGGTGATCTCCACCGTGCCGCCGACCTCGGCGATCCGGCCACGGATCGACTGGGCGACGCCGAGCCGACCCTGGTCCGCCGCCTCTGCCAACCGGCCGGGCGGGATCCCCGGGCCCTCGTCCCGGATCGACACGGTCACCTCGTCGGCGGTCTCCTCGATCAGCACCCACGCCCGGCCGCCGCCGTGCCGGGCGACGTTGTCGAGCGCCGCCCGGGTCGCCGCCTCCACCTCCGTGGCTGGTCGGGCCCCAATCCACACCGGCGTGGCCGGACCGGCGATCGACACCCGGTCCGAGGCGTAGCCGGCCAGCACGGCGTTCAGGTCCGCCCGCTTGTCGGTCGGTGCCTCCGGCGCCCGGCTGGCGATCAGCGACCGCAGGGCCGCCTCCTGCTCACCAGCCAGCCTGGCCAGTTCGCCGGCCTCGCCGTCCAACCGGGCGCCCCGCCGCTGGACCAGGGCGAGCACCTGGAGGACCGAATCATGGATGCCTCGGGCCAGCCGTTCCCGTTCCCGGGTCGCCGCCTCCAGTTCGACGGCCCGTTGCAGCCGTTCCTCGGCGATCACCGCGAGCCGCGCCACGTGCCCAACCGCCACCCCGGCCAGCAGCAACAGCGTCGCGCCGGTGAGCGACGACTGGTTGATCCGGGCCCGGACGAAGAGGTCGGCGGCGCCCAGGACCAGCGCCGCCACGACGCCCAGCCGACGGCCGCCCGCGACCGCCCAGGCCAACACCGGGCCGGCCAACCAGGCCACGGTGAGGGTGGGCACGCCGGCGTCGAGTGCCGCCCGGCCGACCACCCACGGGCTGGCCAGCAGCAGCGTCGCGGCGAGCAGCAGGTCGGCGGCGAGCAGGGACCGACGCCGCCGGTCAGGTCGGGCGTACGCGTACGCGGTGTACGCGGTCCACACCGCCATCACGCCGAGGGCCATGACGGCCGCCCAGCCCCGTGCGTAGTCGCGAAGGTTGCTGGCCACCAGGACGGCGACGTAAGCCAGCGCGGCGACGCGGAACACCGCGATCGACCGCCAGAGTGGCGTCTGGAGGCTCCCGGGCCGGTCCGGGCTGTCCGGTCCGGCCGGTGCCGGCTGGTCGAGGGGCACGCCCGACGATCCCACACCACCGGGGCGGGACCAGCGACAGACCGACGCCAGATCCGGACGTACGGTCCAAAAGCCGCGAATAACCGCGCTCAGCTGGCGGAGAGCCGACCATGACCGACGCCCACCGGGGATCACCGCGTACGGTATTCCCCATCGAATCCTCGTTGCTGCTCACCGAGACCTTCGGGCCCGCCGAGGTGACCGACCTTCGACACACGGTCACCTCGTTCGCGGGCGGCTCCGGGCTGTCCGGGCAACGACTGGAGGATTTCATCCTCGCCGTCAACGAGTTGCTCACCAACGCGGTCCGGCACGGCGGCGGCCAGGGCTGGTTGCGGCTGTGGTGCGAACGCCGGGCGGTGATCTGCGAGGTCTCCGACAGCGGCGAGGGCATCCCGGTCGACCTGCTCGGCGAACAGCCGCGGCCCGCACCGGACGTCGCCGGCGGCTGGGGCCTCTGGCTGGCCCGGCAGCTCACCGACGAGATGGTGGTGCACACCTCGGAGACCGGGACCACGGTACGGATCGTGACCAGCCTCGACGACACCACTCCGGTCGTCGGCTGACCCCGCCCCCTTTCCCGTCGATCTAGGGCAGGGGGGCGGGGGTGGTCAGCCGAACAGGGCGCTCACCGACTCACCGTTGTGGATCCGGCGGACCGCCTCCGCCAGGGCCGGCGCCACCGAGAGCACGACCAGCTTGGGCACCCGCTTCTCGGGTGCGATCGGCACCGTGTTGGTGCAGACGATCTCCAGAATGTCGTCCTGGGCGCCCAACCGGTCCAGCGCGTGGGCCGCGAACAGTCCGTGCGTGCAGGCCAACCGGACCGACGCCGCCTTCAGCTCACGCAACCGGTCCATCAGCTCCAGCAGCGTGGTGCCCCGCGCGATCTCGTCGTCGAGCACGATGACGTCCCTGCCCGCGATCTCGCCGATCACCGCGCTGATGCGCACCCGGTCGTCGCTGAACCGCTGCTTGGCGCCGGCCGCCACCGGCGTGCCGAGGATCCGGGCGAAGTGCGCGGCCTCCTTGGCGTAGCCCAGGTCCGGGGAGACGACCACCGCCTGACTCAGGTCGTACCGGCGGAAATGCGCGGCCAGTTCGCGCAGGGCGTGCAGGTGATCCACCGGGACGCTGAAGAAGCCGTGCACCTGGGGCGAGTGCAGGGTCATCGTGAGCACCCGATCGGCACCGGCGGAGACCAGCAGGTCGGCCACCAGCCGGCCACCGATCGAGATGCGAGGCTCGTCCTTCTTGTCGGACCGGGCGTACGCGTAGTGCGGCAGCACCACGGTGATCCGCCGAGCCGACGCTCCCCGGGCAGCATCGATCATCAGCAGCAGCTCGACCAGATGCTCCTGCACCGGGGGTGAGAGCGGCTGGATCAGGAACACGTCCCGTTCCCGGCAGTTGCCCTGCAACTGCACCTCAAGACAGTCGTTGGCGAACCGAGAGACGCGGACCGGCTGCAACGGGACACCGAGCTGGGCACACATCTCAGCGGCGAGGTCGGGATGGGCGGACCCGCTGAACACGGCGATCTCTGGCACGCAGACATGATAGGAGGCGGATCGGACGGTACGGTGCTCCGATGACCGAGCGGTACGTCGCGGCCATCGACCAGGGCACCACCTCGTCCCGGTGCATCGTCTTCGACTCGGACGGGACCATCGTCACGGTGGCCCGCCGGGAACACCGGCAGATCTTCCCCCGACCCGGCTGGGTGGAACACGACGCGGAGGAGATCTGGACGAACGTCCAGGTGGTGCTCCGGGACGCGCTCGCGGACGCCGGAGTCGACTCCGACCGGGTCGCCGCGATCGGCATCACCAACCAGCGGGAGACCACAGTGGTGTGGGACCGGGCGACCGGCCGACCGGTGCACAACGCCATCGTGTGGCAGGACACCCGGACCGGTCCGCTGCTGCGCCGGCTCGACGAGGCGTACGGCGAGGACTGGTTCCGGTCCCGGACCGGGCTCCCGCTGGCCACCTACTTCGCCGGGCCGAAGCTGCGCTGGCTGCTGGACAACGTCGACGGCCTGCGCGACCGGGCGGAACGCGGTGAGGTGCTGTTCGGCACCGTCGACTCCTGGCTGATCTGGAAGCTGACCGGCCGGCACGTCACCGACGTGACAAACGCCAGCCGCACCCTGCTGATGGACCTGCGCACGCTGCGCTGGGATCCGGAACTGCTGGACGCGCTGGAAATCCCCGCGGCGATGCTGCCGGAGATCCGCTCGTCGGCCGAGATCTACGGCACCGCCGAGGGCGGCGTGCTGGCCGGGACACCGGTGGCCAGCGCCCTGGGCGACCAGCAGGCCGCGCTGTTCGGGCAGACCTGCTTCCAGCCCGGCGAGGGCAAATGCACCTACGGCACCGGCAGCTTCCTGCTGCTCAACACCGGCGCCACCCCGGTGGAGTCGCGGCACGGCCTGCTCACCACGGTCGGCTACCGGATCGGCGCCGAGCCGCCGGCGTACGCCCTGGAAGGCGCCATTGCGGTCACCGGTTCGCTGGTGCAGTGGCTGCGCGACAACCTCGGTCTGATCTCGTCCGCGCCGGAGGTCGAGGAACTGGCCCGTACGGTCGAGGACAACGGCGGCTGCTACATCGTGCCGGCCTTCTCCGGGTTGTTCGCCCCGCACTGGCGCAGCGACGCGCGGGGCGTGATCGCCGGTCTCACCGGCTACATCACCAAGGGCCACCTGGCCCGGGCGGTGCTGGAGGCCAGCGCGTGGCAGACCCGTGAGGTGGTCGACGCGATGGACGCCGACTCGGACGTGGCGCTGCGCCGGCTGCGGGTGGACGGCGGCATGACCGAGAACGAGCTGCTCATGCAGTTCCTCGCCGACGTGCTGGACGTGCCGGTGGTACGTCCCACGATCACCGAGACCACCTGCCTGGGCGCCGCGTACGCGGCCGGGCTCGCCGTGGGCTTCTGGCCCGATCTGGCGACACTGCGCCGGCAGTGGCGCGAGGACGCGCAGTGGCTGCCGGCGATGGATCCGGCACACCGCGACCGCGAGCTGGCCAACTGGCACAAGGCCGTGCGGCGCACCCTGGACTGGGCGGACTGACCTATCCCCAGGTGCGGCCGGTCAGCTTCTCGTACACGTCCACGTACCGGGCCCGCGTGACGTCGACGATCTCCGGTGGCAACTCCGGGGCCGGCGACTTCCGATCCCAGCCGGTGCTCGCCACCCAGTCCCGGACGTACTGCTTGTCGAGGGAGAACTGGCCCCGGCCCGGCTGGTAGGACTCGGCCGGCCAGAACCGGGACGAGTCCGAGGTGAGCACCTCGTCGCCGAGGGTCAGCACGCCGTCCGTGGTCCAACCCAACTCGACCTTGGTGTCGGCGATGATGACGCCCCGGTCGGCGGCCAGCTCGGCCCCCCGCCGGTACACGGCCAGGGTGATCTCGCGCAGCCGCTCGGCGGTCTCCGCGCCGACCTTGGCCACCACGTCGTCGTACGTGATGAACTCGTCATGCTCGCCGACGGCGGCCTTGGTGGTCGGGGTGAAGATCGGCTCCGGCAGGATCGACGAGTCGACCAGGCCGGGCGGCAGCTGCACGCCGGAGATCGCGCCGCTGGCCTGGTACTCCTTGAGCCCTGAGCCGGTCAGATAGCCGCGGGCAATGCACTCGATCGGCACCATCTCCAGCCGCCTGACCCGGATAGCCCGGCCGGCGAACTCCGCGGGCACCTCGGTGGCCGACACGACATGGTTGGGCACGATGTCGGTGAGCTGCTCGAACCACCAGAGGGAGAGAGCGGTGAGCAACTTCCCCTTGTCGGGGATCGGTGTCGGCAGCACCTGGTCATAGACCGAGATCCGGTCCGAGGCGACCAGGATCAGGTCGTCACCGTCGGCGTAGAGATCGCGCACCTTCCCGGTATACACACGTTCCACGATCGTCAGTACATCATGGGGCCGACCCGCCGGTCGCGCCCCCGCCCGCCGTCCCACGTTGACACATCCCCCGCCACCCTGTGTAAATGGTCCCGGCCGCCGCGAGGAGTCGGCGAGGACAGGAGATCCGGTGTTCCCTCGCACCATCGTGGCGGGTCTCCGCCGCGCCGCCTGGCTGGCCGTCGTCCTGCTGCTGACCGGCGGGATCGCCGCCTGCCGCGACGACGCCGGCTCAGCGTCCGCGGACGGGCCGGTCCAGCTCTCCGTCTTCTGGTGGGGCGGGCAGGAACGGGCCACCCGGACCGAGCGGGCGTTGCAGGTCTACACGCAACGCCACCCGGAGGTCACCTTCCGGGTCACCTGGCAGGGCCCCGGCGGCTACTACGAACGGCTCGCCACCCAGGCCGGCGGCGGAAACCCACCGGATCTGTTCCAGCTCGACGACAGTTACCTGACCGAGTACGCGCAGCGGGACATCGTCCTGGATCTCACCAGCTCGGTCGACAGCCGGCGGCTCGACCTGAGCCGACTGTCACCGGGTCTGGTGCAGTACGGCACCGTGGCGGGCCGGCTGATGGCCGTCGCGGCGGCGGAGAACACCCCGGCGATCGTCTACAACCGCGACCTGCTGCGCCGGCTCGGGCTGCCCGAGCCGTTCACCGGCATGTCGTACGACGATTTCCTGGACTGGGCGCGACGAGTGACCGACAGCGGCGGCGGCCGGGTGGCCGGCACCATGGACGCGTCGGCGGACATCCGGGCCTTCTGGGTGTGGTTGCGTGCCAGTGGCCGGGAGCTGTACCAGGGACCCCGCCTGGCCTGCACCGCGACAGAGGTGGCCCGGTGGTTCGAGCTGTGGCAGCGTGCCCGGGCCAGCCGAGCGACCCCGTCAGCGGCCGTGGTGCAGGGCGCCCACTCGGACGACCTCCGACGGCAACTCGTGGTGACCGGCCGGGCGGCCACGTCCTTCGTCTGGTCACACCAACTCCCGGAACTCCAGCGGCAGAGCCGGGACACGCTCGGCATCGCGGCCTACCCGGGCGACCCGGAGGCCCAGTGGGCACGCGCGTCCATGTACTGGGCGGGCTACCGGGGCACCCGGCACCCGGAAACCGTGGCCGACGTGATCAACTTTCTCACCAACGACCCCGACGCCGGGCGGATTCTGGGCAACGACCGGGGGCTGAGCGCCAACCTGGACGTTCGACGGCTGGTCGGACCGGCGCTCACCGAGCCGGGCGCCAAGCTGGCCGCCGAGTTCGAGACCGACATGAGCCGGCGGTTCGGGCCGGCACCGCCACCCCCGCCGCGTGGGCACGACCGGATCCGGGCGCTCCTGGTCGAGGCGGCCGAGGATGTCCAGTCCGGCCGGCGCACCAGCCGCACCGCGGCCGAGGACTTCGTCCGGCGCGCCAACGCCGCCCTGGCGGGCTGATCAGCGGCGGCCGCCGCGACGGCCACGCATGATGAGCAGCACCGCCAGCACTATCCCGCCCACCACCACGAGGCAGCACAGCAGGCCGATGAGGCCGAACCCGGTCCCCCGCCGGCGCCGCGCGGCCTCGATCACCATGGAGCCGGTGTCGGAGGCAGCCCAGGCGGCCGACGGGATCAGGACGGCGACGAACACCGCGGTCGCCAGCGCACCGAGCCGGGCCCATGTCGTACGCAGAAGATTCATGCACACATCCTGCCGCAGCGAAGCAACATCCGGCCGCCCGCCGGGCCGCATGACGCAGGACATGGCGCCGGGGGCGCGCCTGGGCGCCGGCCATGGTGGCGGCCTTGGCAAGCGAAACGCCCCCGAGTTCTCTCGGGGGCGTTTCGTCGTAGTAGCGGGGACAGGATTTGAACCTGCGACCTCTGGGTTATGAGCCCAGCGAGCTACCGAGCTGCTCCACCCCGCGGCGACTTGTAAACAGTAGCGCATCGGTGGGCAGGCCCGCAAAACGGGGTGGGCGCCGCCAGGAACCCGCACCCCGCCCACCCCGCCTACCGACGAACACAAGGTCGGGGAGGTTGCGGGGTTGAATCGGCCGCGACACCCCAATATCTCCGAAACCGTTTTGATCTTGGCGCGGGCGCCGACGCTGGCACGGTGCGGGCACGGGCACGGGCGCGAGGGGGCCTCTGCGAACAGGGAGACCGACCGCATGGCCTGACCGCCAGGCGTGCCCCGTCAACACGACGGCGCCCGCGCGGGGTCGCACCGGGCGCCGTCGGGTCGAGGTTCCGCGAACAGGACTGCCGGGACTACATCGCGCCCCGACCCGCCAGGTGGCCGCGGCAGTCGTGCGTCGGCCACCGTCCTGTTCGCGGTACCTCCTGTCTGACGCGGGCGTCGGGTGGCGTCGTGATCCGGTCAGCCGCTGGGTGTCGGCGGCGCGCTACCAGACGGGGTGCCACCCGGGCTCGGTGAGCCGGACGGGGCGGCGCCCGGGGTAGCGGCATTGCGGGACAGGCTGGCGAACTCGTTCATCGCCTGGTCCAGGGCCTTCAACGCCCGGCCGTAGCGCTCGAAGTCGCCGGACGTCTGCGCGGCCTTCACCTCGGTGATCGCGTCCTGCACCTTCTGCGCCGCCGCGGCCAACTCACCGGTGAGCGCCGGTGGCGGCGACTGCCCGCCGGCCGGGGGCGGGTCGTCGGACGGCGGCGGGTCCTCTGACGGTGGGTTGGCGGTGCCGGACGCGTCCGAGCCCTGCTTGACGAGTTGCTCGATACCCTCGGCGAGCGAGTTCGCCAGCGCCACATACGTGCCGCCGTCGCCGTACGACACCAGGATCTTCTGCAGCAGCGGCGGGGCGTTCTGCTGGTTGCTCTTCACGTACACCGGTTCGACGTAGAGCATCCCGTCACCGAACGGCAACGACAGCAGGTTGCCGTACTGCACCTCGGCCTTCTGGTCCGCGGTCAGGGTGGCCAGTTGCTGCCGGATCGTCCCGTTGCTTGTCATCTGCTGGTGCACCTGGACCGGACCCGAGATCCGGGTCTCGTCCGGCAGCTCCAGCATCTCCAACCTGGGCTGCCCGTCCACGTACGAGCCGGAGATGAGCGCGGCCAGGTTCTGCCGACCGTTCGGCGTTACCGCCGAGGTGAGCTGGAACCGCGGCGCGTCCTGCTCGGGCAGCTTGGTGTAGAGGTAGTACGGCGGCATCTTGCGCCCGCCGTCCGGGTTGTCCGGCACGTTCGGCACCTGCCAGAAATCCTGCTCGGAGTAGAACTCCCCCGGGTCCGTGACGTGGAATCGGGTGAGCAGGTTGCGCTGCACCTTGAACAGGTCGGCCGGATAGCGGAGGTGGGCCGCCAGGTCGTCCGGGATCTCCGCCTTGGGGATCACCAGGTCGCCGCCGAACGCCTTGTTCCAGGCCCGCAGCACGGGATCCTGCTCGTCGAACTCGTACAACTTGACGGTGCCGTCGTACGCGTCGACGGTTGCTTTCACCGAGTTCCGCATGTAGTTGACGTTCTCCCGGGCCAGCTGGAACGTCCCCTGGTTGGTCAACTCGTCCGTGGTCTCGGTCTGCAGGTTGATCCGTTCGGCGTACGGGTAGGTCGCCGCGGTGGTGTAGCCGTCGATGATCCACTGGATCCGCCCGCCGATCACCGCCGGGTACGGGTCGCCGTCCAGGGTGAGGAACGGCGCCACCTTCTCCACCCGGTCCCGCGGGTTGCGGACGTAGAGCAGCTTCGAGTTGTCGTTTACCGCCTCGGAGAGCAGGAAGTTGGCCTCCTGCTCCTTGATCGCGTAGAGCAGCTGGCGGCCGAACGAGCCGATCGACACCCCGCCCGCGCCGTCGTACGTGTAGTTCTGCTCGGAGTCGCCGCCGATCGGCCGGTCGAACTCGACATCGCGGTCGGCGGTGGCCTGGCCGACGACGGCGTAGTCGTCCGGCCCCATCCGCTCGCCGTAGTAGATCCGGGGTTGCTCGGCGACGATCTGCTCGGTGGCAGAGGAGCAGAGCTGCTCGCGCTCGCCGAGGAAGCCGCTCACGAAGTACGGCTGACCGCCGCAGGCCACCTGGTTGGCCGGCGCGGCCACCAGCCCGTACCCGTGGGTGAATACCGTGTGCCGGTTGATCCAGTTGTTCTGCTGGTCGCTGAGCTGCCGGTAGCTGATCTCGCGGACGCCGACCACGTAGTCCTGGGTCTTGTCCTGCACCGAGTACCGGTCGACATCCAGTTTCGGCCCGAAGTCGTAGAACCGGCGGACCTGCTGCCGCTGCGTGTAGGTCTCGGAGACGAGTTGCGGGTCGAGGAGCCGGATGTTCGGCACCACCGCGGTGTCGGTGGCCAGGCTGGCCGGTGGCACGAGGTTACCGGCCCCGTACGGAGTCACCTGGGTCTCGGTCAACCCGAACGCCGCCCGGGTCGCCTCGATGCTCCGCTCGATGTACGGCGCCTCCTTGACCTTGGCGCTCGGCTTCACCTCGAACGTCTGCACCGACCATGGGTAGATGCCGCCGATGGCCACCGCGGCGAGGCCCAGCAGGGCGAGCGAGATCCCTGGCCAGACCAGGTTGCGCATCATCGCGTTGGAGAAGACGATGATCGCGATGGCCACCACGATCGAGATGTAGGCCAGTATCTCCTTGGCCGGTAGCAGTGCGTTGATGTCGGCGAAGCCGGCTCCGTAGAGCTTGGCGCTCTCGTTGTACTCCAGCAGCATGGTCCGCCGGTCCAGCACGTACGCGACTGCTTTGAGCAGGACGAACGCCGCGACCAGGCTGGTCAGGTGGGCCCGGGCGCCATTTGTCATCCGGTCACCGACGCCCTGCAGCCGAACCCCGCCGAAGATGTAGTGCATCGCCAGCGAACCGAGCACCGACAGCACCACGACGGTGAACCCGACGCCGAGCAGGTACCGCCAGAACGGCAACTGGAAGACGTAGAACCCGATGTCGATGCCGAACTCCGGGTCCGTCACGCCGAAGTTCCCGCCATTGCGGAACAACATCCACTGGCCCCACCGGTTCTGCGCGGAGAGTCCGGCGAAAATGCCGACAAGTACCGCCACCGCCGCGATCCACCGCAGGATCCGGGGACCGAGCAGCATCCGGTAGCGCTCCAGCGCCGCCTGTTCCGGCGAGTGCGGCCGCAGCGCCGGCCGGAGCCGGTACGCCAGCCAGAGGTTGCCGCCGAGGATGAGTGCCATCCCGACACCGACCACCGCGAACAGCACCAGCCGGGTGACCAGCACACCGGTGAAGACCTGGGTGAAGTCGACCTCGTCGAACCAGAGCCAGTCGGTCCACGCGTTGACTCCCCACCCCAGCAGGGTGAAGAGCAGGAAAACCCCCAGCAGGACGCCGACCGTGACGCGGCCGCGCCGGCTCATTCTGGGAAGGGGGGTGCTTCGCATTACCACGTGTCGGCTCCGCCCGCTCGGTTCTGGCGATCTGCTGGCCACCTAGCGTACGGGGTGTTTCTGAATGCGGGCGGTGACGCCTCGACCGACGGCGACATGAAGATCAGCACCGGGTGGGCTGACCGCCCGCGCGCAGGGTCTCCAGCGCGTCCAACGCCTCGTCCAGGGTTCCGATCCTGAGTAGCGCCAGCCCCGACTGGGGGTTCGCCGTGGCCTCGGCGCAGTTGTCGGCCGGCACCAGGAACACCTTCGCCCCGGCCCGCTTGGCACCCACGAGTTTCTGCGGGATCCCGCCGATCGGGCCGACCTTGCCCTCGTCGTCGATGGTGCCGGTGCCGGCGATGACCTGACCGCCGGTCAGATCCTCCGGCTCCAGCTTGTCGATGATGCCGAGGGCGAACATCAGCCCGGCACTCGGTCCGCCGATGTCCGCCAGGTTGATCTTCAGTTGGAACGGGTGCGGCTGCTTCTGCTCGATCTCCACACCGATCCGGGGCGGCTCGCCCGGCTCCGCCCGGGTGGTCACCTCGGCCGTCCGCGGGGCACCCGAACCGGTCGCGGATCCGGTGCCGTCGCCACGCAGATAGTTGATCACGAACCGGGTGCCCGCCGGCTTCGCCCGGATCAGCTCGGTGAGCCCTCTGGCGGTCGACACCGGCTGCCCGTCCACCGCGGTGATCTGGTCACCCGGTCGAAGCTGGTCGGCGGACGGCCCGCCCGGTGTCACCGCCTTCACCACGACCTGGACCGGGTAGCCGAGTTCCCGCAGCGCGGCCGTCTCGGCGCTGCTCTGGGAGGCCACGAAGTCCTCCTTGTTGCGCTCGTCGACCTGCTCCCGGCTCTGCCCCGGCGGATAGATCAACTCTCGTGGCACCACCGCCTCGTCCGGCGAGAACCAGCCGGCGACCGCGCCGAGCAGCTTCACCTCCGGTTGCACTCCGACGGTGGTCAGCCGGAGTTGCCCGGCGGAGGTGGAGGTCTGCCGGCCGTCGACCTCGATCACCTGCTTGTCGTCGGCGGAACCGAGAGTGTTCACCGTTGGTCCGGGCCCGAGCACCACGTACGGGATCGGCGCGGTGAGCACACCGACGCTGAGCAAAGCGGTGATCACCGCGCCGAGGAGGACCGTGACACCGCGACGTCTCATGCCGCTGAGCGTACCGAGCGCTGTGGGTCCGGTTGTCCGGTCCCGACTTCGCGCTGAGCGCAACGCCGGTGCGAGCATGCCGGTGGCCGGCACGCGTACCGTTGGGGGCGTGCCTGATATTCCGTTCGGCTTCGCGCTTCCAGGTGGTCAGCCCCCCGACCCCAATGATCCGCAGCAGATGCAGCAGTTCATGACCCAGTTGCACCAGCTGCTCGCCGCACCGGGCGGCGGTGGGCCGGTGAACTGGGATCTGGCCCGTCAGGTGGCGGCCAGCCAGCTCACCTCGGCCGGGGACCCGGCGCCCACCCCGTTCGAGCGGCACGCCGTCGAGGAGGCCATGCGACTGGCCGACCTGTGGTTGGAGCCGGTCTCCGCGCTCCCGTCGGGGATCTCGACGTCGGCCGCCTGGAACCGGAACGAATGGATCTATCGGACGCTCGACGTCTGGCGCAAGCTCTGCGACCCGGTCGCGGCCCGCATGGTCGGCGCGATGGGTGACCTGGTGCCGCCGGAGGCACGGGCCCAGCTCGGACCGATGCAGTCGATGATCACCACGCTCGGCGGCGCCCTGTTCGGCGGGCAACTCGGGCAGGCGCTGGGCTCGCTCGCCAGCGAGGTGCTCTCGGCCGGCGACATCGGACTGCCACTCGGCCCGGCCGGTACGGCCGCGCTCATCCCGGCCAACATCCGGGCGTACGGATCCGGCCTGGAGCTACCCGAGGACGAGGTCCGCCTCTACGTCGCCCTGCGAGAGGCTGCCCACCAGCGCCTGTTCGGCCACGTGCCGTGGCTGCGCGGGCACGTGCTGGCTGCCGTCGAGGCATACGCCTCCGGCATCTCGGTGGACCGGGAGGCGATCGAGGAGGCGATGAGCCGCGTCGACCCGACCAACCCCGAGTCGATGCAGACCATCGCCCTGGAGGGGATCTTCACCCCGGCCGACACGCCCGCCCAGCAGGCGGCACTGGCCCGGCTGGAGACCGCGCTCGCGCTGATCGAGGGCTGGGTCTGCCACGTGGTGGACAACGCCGTGGGCGACCGGCTCCCCAACGCGGTACGCCTCGGCGAGGCCTTCCGCCGCCGTCGGGCGGCCGGCGGGCCGGCCGAGCAGACGTTCGCCGCCCTGGTCGGACTGGAGCTGCGGCCCCGACGGCTGCGTGAGGCTGCCGCGCTGTGGGCGGCGCTCACCGAGCACCGGGGCAGCGACGGCCGGGACGCCCTGTGGGGGCATCCCGACCTGTTGCCCGGCAGCGACGACTTCGCCGACCCGCAGTCCTTCGCCCGGGCGCAGCTCGACCTCGGCGACCTGAGCGACTTCGATTTCGGCCCGGCCGAGGACGCGCCAACCGAGACCACGCCCGGAAATGTCACCGGCGGACCGGTGGACCGGACGGACGGCGAACGCGGACCGGACGAGCCCCAGGGTCCGGTGGACCGGACGGACGGCGACCGCGGACCGGACGAGCCCGGCGGTTCGGCGGACCGGCGGTCGGACGGGAACCCCGACGACCGCGGACCGGACCGGCGGTAGGGCGCGCTCCCCGCCACGCTGTCTCCTGAGTCTCGGTGCCGCGACGACGGACGCCAGGTTCCGACTGCGCCGTTCGACCTGCTCCGATTGGAGGTCACCTTCGTGCTGCCCGCACGGCTACGGGCCGGTGCCCCGTTGGCTCTGGTGATCCTTGCCCTGTCCGGCTGCTCCTCCCTCTGGGGCTGCACCGATACGACGGCGGAGCGCGGGGAGGCAGGCGTGAAGGTGGAGGTCGAGAACACCTCTGGGCAGCTTCTCGGCGTCACCGCCGAGGTCGTTGACTGGCGCCTTGAGCCCCACCCGCAGGTGCCCACCGAAGATGACCGGGTCCACGTCCACTACCGCTTCGACGGCGCCGACGAGGTGTCTCGCCCAGCTGTGGATGTTTGCGCGGTCGACAGGAACCGTGTGGCCTTGGGGTGTCAAACGGTCTATTCATCCGGAGGGTGGCCCGAGCAGTTCGACGAGTGGCTCGTCGTCGAGCATCCTGAGCAGGTTGCCGGAGTGCTACTTATCCCCAATGACCAGTCCTTCGACCGGCCCACCTGCGAGCGGGACGTGAAGGACGGTGGCGGGATACATCCTCCGGAACCAGCCCGCAGGGGGGACCAACTGTAGGACGAGTGGTATCTCCGAGCCCCCTGGCCGCATGGTGCCCTCGATGTCCGTCATAAACTGCCGCTTCGTCCACGCGGACGCCCCGGCCTCTTGCCCACGGGCAACAACGGTTTCGGGCCTCGGACGGCCTGTGGGCACGGCTAGCCTGTGCCGGCGAGTAGCGCGCGGGTACGCTCCCAGCCCGGCACGGCGGGGTCGAGGGTGCCCAGGTCGGCGGTGGTACGCAGCCGGCGCCAGCCAGGCGTCACCGCCACCTGACCGGGTCGCGGCGCCGCAGCCCGGAGCTGCGACGGTAGGGCGCGGTCCAGGTCCACCGTCGGCAGCCAGGCCGGAGCGGGCAGCCGTACCGCGATCCCGAGCAGGCCCGGCCGGTCCGGTCCGGCCGGTGCGATGGCGACCGGGCGGCTGGACAGCGGGCGCAGCAACTTGCCGAGGACGAGACCCGGCAGGTCCGGCACGTCCGCCGCGATGACCGCGACCTGGTCGTAGCCGTCCCCGGTGACGGCGGCGAGGGTGCCGGCGACCGATCCGTCGGGCACCTCGTAGATCCGGGTCCCCGGCCAGGCGACCGACTCGGCCAGGGACCGGTCGGCCGGAGTCGCGGCGATGGCCGGCTCCGCCTCGACGAGCAGGGCGAGCAGGTCGACGACATCCTCGGCGAGCGCGGCACGCCACCGACGCGGGTCGATGCTGGGCGGCGCCCAGTCGACGGAATTCAACAGGGCCACCACGAGTCTGCGTACCATCGCCGTCGACCCTACGACGGGCCCCGCCGCCGTCCCACCGAGGGCCCTGACGCACGCCTGTTACCGCACGGTGCCGGCAAGGGTGTCCTGGCTCGCTGCGGTCAGCCGGCGAGGTCGGTGGCGCTCGCGGCGGCGATTCCCTCGAGATAGCCCCGCGCCCGCTCTGCCTTCGGATAGCGGCCGACGAGCGCCCAGAACCTGGAGTTGTGACTCGGCACCACGAGGTGCGCCAGCTCGTGCAGCAGCACATAGTCGATCACCCAGTCCGGCATGTCCTGGATCCGGTGGGAGATGCGGATGGTGCGATCGGCCGGCGTGCACGAGCCCCAGCGACCGTTCTGGTTGGTGACCCAGCGGACACTGGCCGGCACGGCGGCCCCGCCGTGCTCGTTGAGGTAGCGATCGATCAGTCGACGGGCGCGCACCAGCAGATCATCGTCGGAGCAGGCGAGTCGCTCCTCGCGGGCGGCGAGCCTGGCGAGCATGCGGTCCACCCACTCCGACTCCTCGGCTCGGGAGAACTGGTCGGGGATCAACACGACCACCCGCTCGCCGTCCCGATAGGCGGACACCGTCCGGCGCCGGCGCTGACTGCGCCGGACCTCGACGACGGGTTTACGGACCGCGGCCATTACCGACCCGCGCAGCCCCGGATTGGTTCCACGAAGGCACGCTAATGGGTACGGGCCAGCACCCCGCAAGAGTCAGATTGATGACACCGGTCAAGAAAGTTCCGGTTCACGGGGATCTGTCCTGAAAAAATTTGGTCGCGTCGCTGCCGTGCCGGCGCATCGACCTCGCCGGGCGGGTCGGCTGCCGGCCGTCCCGGGCGGAGTCGGCTGCCGGCCGTCCGGATCATGCCGGGCGGATCAGTGCCGTACGTCCCGACCCGCCGCCCCTCCAGTCCGAACACCGTAAGCGATCTTCTCCGTTCGGGCGACACCGGGGCCGCGATCCGTGGCCTCTGGGGTGCTTCATCCGGCGTGTCACTCCGAAACTGACTTATCCGACCTATTCCGGCATGCACACTCTGACCGTCAACTAACTCACAGTGTTCACGATTCGCAGACATGGAACCGCCCCCACCCGGGTAGGGTCCGCGGACCAGTGGTCACTCGGATGACCGCGGAAATATCCCAACGGTCGCCCCGCACGGATCGACTGTGGGAGCGCCGGGCATCGTTCCGGCGATCAAGACTAGGAGGAGCGCCGTGGCCGACAAGGCCCAGACCTACAACGGGTACTGCGTCAAGTGCAAGGAGAAGCGCGACTTCGAGGGCAACGTGGAGGTCTCGAAGACGGGCATGAACATGGCCAAGGGCAAGTGCCCGGTCTGTGGCACAACAGTCAACCGGATCCTGGGCAAGGCGAAGGTCTGACCGGAATCCGGAGAACCAGTCATGCGGGGAGGCGGCCGGACGGCCGCCTCCCCGCATCCGTCCCCAGCGGCCCGCGTCCAGCCGGCGGACAGCGCCGGGTGCGACCGCGGGCCCGGTGCGGCCGCCCGGCGTCGCGGAGAGCGCTCAGGTCGGCGACCGGACCGCGCCCGATCTCGCGGGACCGGGCCGACGGACAAGACCGGGCCCGATCTCGCGGCACCACGCCGACGGCCAGGACCGGACGCGGCCGACACGCCAGGTAGTCCCCGGACCGCCCATCGCGCGTTCCGCCTGTGGACAACCAGATCGCACCTGTGGATAACCCGCGGCCCATCCGACCGAGCCTGTGGATAACGATCGGCGGAGCGTCGGGCAACGGTGACACCCTGTCACTCATGTCGCATGCTCCGCTCCTGCGTCCCACCCTGCTGCCCGGCCTGGCCCGGCTCTGGCGGGATCGGCACACGCTGCAACTGGGTCTGGACCCCGCCCGGGCGATCCTGCTTGAGGTCACCAACCCACTCCTTGTCCGGTTGCTCGACCTGCTCGACGGCACACACAGCGAGCGCGCCGTGCTCGACCGGGCCGTCCAGTTGGGCGTGCCCCGGGAGGACGGTCGGGTGCTGCTGGACCGACTGCGTGCCGCCGGCCTGCTGGTCGGTGGACAGGCCCTGCTGCCGACCCAACTGCCGGAGCCCGTCCGACGACGGCTCATCGGCGAGGCGGTGGCACTCGCGTTGCACGGCGCCGATCCGGCGACGAATCCGGCCCGGATCCTGCGCCGCCGATCGGTTGCCCGGATCGTGATCACCGGACCCGGCCGGCTCGCCGCACCGGTCGCCATCGCCGTCGCCCAGGCCGGTGTGGGCGGTATCACACTGGACCTGTCCGGTCGGGTGCAGCCGACCGAAACCCCCGGCACCGGCCTCCTGCCGGACGACACCGGCCGGCAACGGACCGAGGCGGTGGCCGACGCCCTCGCCCGGACCGCCCCGGGCACTCAGGTGAGGTCGGCCCGCGGCGGCCGGGCGACCCTTGTCGTGCAGGTCGGGATGGATCGTCCCGCTCCGCTCGTCGCCGCCGGGTATGCCCAGCGCCGCCAGCCACACCTGATGCTGGAGTTACGTGACGGGGTCGCGGTGGTCGGCCCGTTCGTGCCCGCCATCGGCACCCCCTGCCTCAATTGTCGCGAACTGCACCGGCAGGACCGCGATCCCGGCTGGCCCGGCCTGGCCGCCCAGCTGATGGTCCCGGGGATGCAGCCGTGCGCCACCCCCACGCTGCTGGCGGCCACCGGCTACGCCGCCGCGGAGATCCTGCGGCATGTGGACGGTGGCACCCCGGAAACGGTGGGCGGCGCCGCGGAGATCCCCGCCCCAGGTCGGATCCGGCATCGAGCCTGGCCACCGCATCCACGGTGCGGCTGCCGGCGCGGGCGGTCCGGTCCGGCCCGGAGCACCGGCATGGCAGTCGCCGGTCGGCCCGGTCGGTCACAATGATCTGGTGACCGACATCCCGCGCCGGGCGGTGTCCCGGACCGCCAAACTCGCCGCCCTGCCCCTCGGCTTCGCCGGACGCACCGTCCTGGGCATGGGCAAGCGAGTCACCGGCCTGGCGTCAGAGGTCGTCTCCGCCGAGATCCAGCAGCGCACCGCCGAGCAGTTGTTCAGCGTGCTGGGCCAGCTCAAGGGCGGAGCCATGAAGTTCGGGCAGGCGCTGTCGATCTTCGAGGCGGCGTTGCCCGAGGAGATGGCGGCGCCCTACCGGCAGGCGTTGACGAAGCTCCAGGAGGCCGCCCCGCCGCTGCCGGTCGGCAGCGTGCACCGGGTCCTGGCGGAACAGCTCGGTTCCGACTGGCGGAGCCACTTCGTGGAGTTCGACGACACCCCCGCCGCCGCCGCCAGCATCGGCCAGGTGCACCGGGCGGTCTGGCACGGCCCGGCGATCGGCGCGAGCGGGCGGCGCGGCCGGCGGGCGGCGCGGCCGGTGGCCGTCAAGGTGCAGTACCCGGGGGCCGGAGACGCCCTTCTCGCCGACCTCAAGCAACTCTCCCGTCTCGGCGCGATGTTCCGGGTCGTACAGCCGGGGCTGGACATCAAGCCGCTGCTCGCCGAGCTGCGTGAGCGGATCACCGAGGAGCTGGACTACGGGCTGGAGGCGGAGTCGCAGCGAGCGTTCGCCGCCGCCTACGCCGACGATCCGGACATTTTCGTGCCCGAGGTACTGGCCGCGGCACCGCGGGTGCTGGTGACCGGCTGGGTGGAGGGCACTCCCCTCGCCGAGATCATCGCCAGCGGTTCGACCGAACAACGGGACCGTGCCGGCGAGCTGATGGCGACGCTGCACCTTTCCGCGCCGATGCGGGCCCACCTGCTGCATGCCGACCCCCACCCGGGCAACTTCCGGCTGCTGCGGGACGGCCGGTTGGGCGTCCTGGACTTCGGCGCGGTCGCCCGGCTCCCCGAGGGCACCCCTGAGCCGATCGGCCGGCTCGCGCGACTGGCCCTGGACCGGGACGCGGACGCCGTGGTGGAGGGTCTGCGCGCCGAGGGATTCATCAGACCGACCGAGCCGATCGACGCCCAGGCGGTGCTCGATTTCCTGCTGCCGCTGATGGATCCGCTCCAGGCGGACGAGTTCCAGTTCACCCGCGCCTGGCTGCGCCGGGAGGCGGCCCGGCTGGCGAATCCGAAGTCTCCCGCCCATCAGTTGGGACGCCAGCTCAACCTGCCTCCGTCGTACCTCTTGATCCACCGCGTCACCCTCGGGTCGATCGGCGTGCTCTGTCAGCTGGAGGCCCGGGCGCCGTACCGGGCGATCCTCGAACGCTGGCTGCCCGGCTTCGCTCCGGTCGGGTGATCCATGGAGCGAACGAAGGGTCCCTCGTCGACGCTCCGCGTCGACGAGGGACCCTTCGTTCGGTCTAGTGCCAGATCAGTAGTTGTTGCCCAGTTCGCGAGCGGCGGCCCGGCGGGCCTCCATGGCGATGGTGCGGGCGGATCGAATTGCCTCAGTGCTCGTGGTACGACCGGCCTGAGGCCGTCGCATTCGTGCTCGGGACAACGCTTCGTGGATGAGATGCATCGCGGTTTCTCCGGTTCGATTCGCGTTCACGTTGATCATTTCGGGGGTCGGGACCGGCGTACCGCCGGTCGGGATGCTGATCGGATGCATGTCAGGCCGCCAGCCGGACGCTGTTCCGCGACGCGACGACCTGAGTGGCCGCCAGCCGCGCCTCGGTCTCGACCCGCAGGGCGGCGTCGCGGGCGACGTCCTCCTTACGCGGACGGCCACGGGGCCGCTTACGCGGAACCACCGCGCCGCGCTCGAAGATCTCGCCACCCCAGACGCCCCACGGCTCGGCCCGCTCGACCGCACCGGTCAGGCACTCCTGCCGCAGCGGGCAGTCCCCGCAGAGCGACTTGGCGAGTTCCAGCTCGGCGGGCGAGTCGGAGAACCACAGGTCGGGGTCGAACTTCCGGCAGGGCAGGTTCGCCTCCAGCTCGATCTCGTGGTCGAGGGGGGCCAACGCCAGACTCATCGCCCGGTCACCTCTCTTTCGGTCGATCTCGTAGATCGTTTGTCACGTTCGTGCCGTGCAAAAAACTGAGGCCGCGGATCCCGGTATGCGGGTTCCGCGGCCTCGAGGTGAGCCGGAGGTCTGATCTAGACCGGTCTACCTCGAGGTGGAACACCGCGGACATCCGTGCCCTGCTTGCTGGCCGGGACGTCCAGAGCCGCGAACCCATTGGTCCCTTGCACTCCGCTGGCCGGGTCGACCAGGAGCCGCTCACGCCGAGCGGAGACCTGGTGCGCCTGCGGAGCCGACGGGACGCCAGCGGCCGGGATGATCCCGGCAGCCGACCCCGGAACGAGGGCAGCGGGCAGCGCCACCGGTTCGGTGTGGAGATACATCTTCACGGGGGCCACCTCCTGTCCTTCGCTCGTCGTCAACGTGGCCCGACACCCCTCGCACGCAGCGCGAATGACGCCGCGCGGTGAGGTGTGCCATGAGGCTATGCCTGCCCTGCCGGCGAGGGCAAACGAATTTACGGCTCTTCTGGGAAAGTTTTTTTCGGTGTCAGCTCTTCGACCGATGCGCCACCCACCAGAGCGATCACCGCGCCGCCGTAAAGGCCGATCTTGCGCGGCCCGATGCCGGCGATCGCCAGCAACTCCTCGGAGCGTTCCGGACGCCGCTCGGCCAGCGCGGTCAACGTGGCGTCGGTGAACACCACGTACGCGGGCACGTGCTGCTCCGCCGCCACCCGGCTGCGCCACTCGCGCAACCGCTGGTACAGCTCCTCGTCCAGGTCGGACGGGCAGGTGGCACACCGGCCCAGCTTGCGGTCGGTGCCGGCGAGCAGGGTGGCGCCGCAGATCCGGCAGGAGACCACCTGGGTCCGCCGCCGCTCACCGCCTCGTCCGGCGCTCCCGGCCGCCCCCCTTCGCTCGCCGCCGGACCGGTCCAGTTGGGGCAGGAACCGGCACGGCCGGCGAAGGCGACCACCGGGTGAGCGGGCCGCCGCGTAGGACAGCCACAACCACTCCCGGGCCCGGGTCACTCCGACGTAGAGCAGCCGGCGCTCCTCCTCGATCTGGTCCGGCGTCCGGGCGTACGACGTGGGCAGGGTCCCATCGGCGAGGCCGACCAGGAAGACCGCGTCCCACTCGAGTCCCTTCGCCGAGTGGAATGAGGCGAGCGTCACGCCCTCGACCGTCGGAGCGTGCTGCTGGGTCGCCCGATGCTGCAACTCGGCGCAGAAGTCGGCCAGGGCGGATCCGCCGGCCTCGGTTCCGGAGCCGGGGTCGGTTCCGGAGCCGGGGTCGGCCGTCGAAGGACGAGTTGGTGCGGCGCGGGCATCGGAGCCGGAGCCGCCCGCGACCGCCGCGTCGACCGGTCCCGCGCCCGCGGCGACCTCCTCGGCGAGCTTGACCAGGGCGGCCAGCGCCTCCCAACGCTCCCGTGCCGCGCCGCCGGGTGGCGGAGCGTCCGGTGCCCAGCCCACCGCGGCGAGCGCCTCGACGACCGCCGTGACCAGTGGCGTGTCCGCCGGGGTGGCCCGCACCGCGGACCGTAGCGCCACCATCGCCTGCCGGATCTCGGCCCGCTCGAAGAACCGTTCGGCTCCCTGGACGACGTACGGGACCTCGGCCTCGGCCAGCGCCTTCTCGTACGCCTCGGACTGGGCGTTGGTGCGGAACAGCACCGCGATCTCCCGCGCCGGCGTGCCTGTCTCGATCAGCTGCCGGCACCGGGCGGCGACGGCGGCGGCCTCGGCCGGCTCGTCCGTGAAGATCCGGACGTCCGGCTCAGGCCCCGGGGGTCGCTGCCCGAGTAGCTTCAGGCGCAGCCGCGCCTCGGTCCCCCGAGCCTGCTGGATCACGGCGTTGGCCAGGCCGACCACCTGCGGCGTGGACCGGTAGTCGCGGACCAGTCGGACCAGCACCGCGTCCCGGAAGGTTCGCCCGAAGTCAACCAAATAGCCGGAGGTGGCCCCGGTGAACGAATAGATCGTCTGGCTGGCGTCGCCCACGACCGTGACGTCGTCCCGCCCGCCCAGCCAGGCCTCCAGCAGCCGCTGCTGGAGCGGGTTGACGTCCTGGTACTCGTCCACCACGAAGTGCCGGTACTGCGCCCTGATCTGCTCGGCCACGTCGGGGTGCTCCTCGATCCCCCACACCGCCGCGCGCAGCATGTCCTCGAAGTCGATCACCCCGTTTCCGCGCTTGAGCTGCTCGTAGGCGGTGAAGACCTCACCCACCTTGGCCGGCTCGTACGGGGTGTCCCGGGCCGCCTTGGCCGCGGCCACCGCGTACTCGGCGGGCTCGATAAGCGAGGACTTCGCCCACTCGATTTCCCCGGCCAGGTCCCGGGCGGCGGTCCGGTCGGCCCGCAACCCGGCCCGACCCGCGGCAAGTGTGACCAGCCGCACCTTACTGTCCAGCAGTTCCGGCATCGCCCGGCCCGCGAGCAGCCGCGGCGCGAAGTAGCGCACCTGGCGCAGCGCGGCGGCGTGGAAGGTCCGGGCCTGAACCCCGGCCACACCGAGGCCGGTCAGCCGGGCGCGCATCTCGGCAGCGGCCCGGGCGGTAAACGTGACGGCGAGCACATGCCGACCGGCGATCTCGCCGGACAGTGCCCGATAGGCGATCCGGTGGGTGATTGCCCGGGTCTTGCCCGTCCCCGCGCCAGCCAGGACGCAGACCGGCCCGGCCGGCGCGGTGACCGCCGTACGCTGCTCTGGATCCAGGCCCGCCAGCACCCGTGCCACTGCTGAGTCAACCGCCACAGCTAGGAATCATGGCAGCCCCGGCGAGCGTTGCAGCGAATAGCCTGTCCGAAGCCCGACACCGGAGGACCTGATCATGCTCACCATGTACTCGACGACCTGGTGCGGTTACTGCCACCGACTGAAGTCGCAGTTCGACCGCGAGGGCATCGGCTACCGGGTGGTCGACATCGAGCGCGATCCGGCCGCGGCCGAGTACGTGATGAGCGTCAACGGCGGCAACCAGACGGTGCCGACGATTCAGTTCGCCGACGGGACCGCACTGACCAACCCGTCCATCACGCAGGTGAAGGAACGGCTGTCCACCCTCGCCGGTTGACGGAGCCGACCGTTCGGACCGTGACTGGAGTCCACACCGCCACCGCCACCGACCCGTCCGGGTCGGTGGCGGTTCGGTTTTGAAGACTTCTTTCGGCAGGACACGCGGACGCGGCGCTCAGATGTCACGTATCCGCCGGCCGCATACTTACCGTGGGGAACGCGTTCCGTTGGGTGATCAACCCGAACGGACGCCGGGGGTTCGACACGATCGATCGGAAGAGAGATCCCATGCCTCACCCACACAGCCCGATAATGCGGCGCCGGCTCCTCGGCACCGAGTTGCGCAAGTATCGGGAACTCGCCGGGCTCACCGGCGATCAGGTTATCGAGCGGGCCGGTTGGGCGTCCGCGTCCAAGCTGTCCCGGTTGGAGAACGGCAAGAGCCGTCCCGAGGTACGGGACATCCTCGATCTATTGGACATTTACGAAGTGTCCGAGATCGTTCGCCGCGACATCATGGAGATCACCAAGGGCGCCGGCGACATGCGGAACTGGCTCCGGCAGTTTCCCAATCTGACGCCCCGCCAGCGGAAGTATGCCGAACTGGAGGCCGGCTGCTCGGAGATCCGCGAGTACAGCCCCGTGATCATCCCGGGCCTGCTGCAGACCCGGGAGTACGCCCGGGTGCGCTTCGTGTCATCGCTGCCGCTGTCCGATCCGCATGACCGCGAGAAGGACGACATCCAGGACCCGGACACCGAGGTCGAGGCCAGGGTGGAGCGCCAGTCCATCCTGGAGGGTACGGCGTACGAGCCGCCCAGCTACACGGCCATCCTGGAGGAGGACGCGCTGAGCGGGCCGGCGGGTCCGCCCGAGGTGATCCAGGCCCAGCTCAATCATCTGATCAAGATGGCCGGCCTGCGGCATGTGACGATCCGGATGCTGCGCCGGCACACCAAGCTGCGCGGGTTCTACCTGCCACACACCGGGTTCTCGCTGTACCGGTTCGCCGATCCGCGCGATGGAGAAACCGCAGCGATAGAAGGACTCTCCCGAAACCTGATGATTTCCGAGAAAAATGAGCTACATGGCTATAAGGTGATGTTCGAGTGGTTGGAGGAAGCGGCACTGTCGGAGGAGTCCACACTGACGTGGCTCGCCGACGCGGCGGAACAGGCATCCGGCGGATCACCCGCCGCATCAGCGATACGGGGCGCCGCCATGCCGCCGACCCAACGCACCCCACACGCCGGACGGCTCACAGAGCCGTGAGTTCGTGGTGTCCGGAGGGGGTCGGCGGGACCGCCACTCGCCCCGGTACAGCATGCGGAACAAACAGGAGTAAGCAATGAACAATGTCCGGACGCCGATGCCGCCCGCGCATGGGGACGACCCGTTGACGCACGCCCCGTGGCGGACCAGCACCCGCAGCCAGACCTCCAACTGCGTGGAGGTCGCTCCGCTGGGCGGCGGCACCGACCCGGTCGCCCTCCGAGACAGCAAGGACCGCGGTGGACCGGTCCTCGTGTTCGGCCGTACCCAGTGGCTGGACTTCATCGCCGGCACCAAGAACGGTGAGTTCGACCTGAACTGACCGCGGGCGTGAACGGGCCGCCGGTCCTCACCTGGACCGGCGGCCCGTTCACGGGCACGGTCACGCCCATTCACGGGCACGGTCACGCCCGTTCACGGGCACGGTCACGCCCGTTCACGGGCACGGTCACGGTCACGGTCACCGCATAGACGGTCGAGGACGCGGCCGAGAGCCAGCGCCGACCCCCAGAACATCACCCGAACGGGTATCAACGCAGGTGATCGAGGTGTTTCACTTGCTCACCGCTGGTGACTGCGTGACGATTGTCCGCGGGGTTCGTGGAAGTTCCACGAGTTACTCCCCCGGTTTCTCCGGAGACACCCATGCGGTTTCTGATCGTACGGACGGACATCCGCGCCGCGGCGGCCGATGACCTCGCCGCCGCCTTGGCCAACGGCCAGCTCATCCGTGACGAACGCACCAGCCCCGAGCCTCGCCGCCAGACGGTGCGGGCCGACGACCGGGAGGCGGCGCTGGGACTTGCCCGCGCGCTCGCCTCGGTCGGTGCGGTCCGGGCGGGACGGCAGCGGGTAAAGGTCGTCCCCCTCGGGGAACCCGAACCGCCCCGACGTTCGGACCGACTGGCCAACGCCGGGCCCGGTTGAGCCACCGTTGCCGGACCGGCGTGTCCCCCGTCAGCACCTGCCACGCCGGCGGCAACGGTCCTCGGATCCCCGGACCGCGACCGCCGCGGCAACGGCGGTCACGGCAAGAAGGGCCCTTACCAACCCGCAGCGGCGTTGGTACTGGGCCCTTCCTTGCCAGCGAGCCAGCGCTCGATCAGGTACAGCGCGATGGACGACGGCGGGGGCAGCTTCAGCCGGGACCCGTCACCGGTGTCGACCATCCGCCCCGCCAACGCCGCCTCGATCTCGGTCCGGACGAACCACCGGGCCGCGGCGATCTCGGTGGGATCCAGCCGGATCGGCATCGTGGGATCCGCCAGGGCGAAGAAGCCCAGCATCAGGGAACCGGGAAATGGCCAGGACTGGCTGCCCCCGTACGCGATGCCGCTGACCGCCAGGCCCACCTCCTCGCCGACCTCGCGGGCCACCGCCGCCTCGGCCGACTCGCCCGGCTCGACGAACCCCGCGAGGCATGAGAAACGGCGGGACTCCGCGGAGGCTCCCCAGGCCACGTTGTGCCCGAGCAGGCAGTGCCCGCCGGGCCCGGCCACGCCGTCGTGCACCAGGACGATCATCGCCGGGTCGGTACGCGGCCACATGTGGTCACCGTCGGCCGCGACGCGCGACCACCCGCCCTCGTCGGCGACGGTGGGCCGACCGGTACGAGCCGAGAAGGTGTGCGAGGCGTGCCAGTTGGCCAGCGCCACGGCCGTGGTGAGCAGCCCCGCATCCCGGCTGGAAAGCAGATGACCGATCCGCCGCAGGTCGGTCCGCTCCGCGCCGGACCGCTCGGGCAGCCCGGCGACCAGGGCGAACAACGGGGTGCCGCGCTCCTCCACACCGAGGAACAACCGGTCGGCTGGGTCATGCTCGCCGACCTCGGCGGCGGCCAGCAGCAGCAGCTCCGGACGACCACCGTCGGCGGTCACCAGCACCCGGCCGCCCCCGGCGAGATCCACAAGCAGCACCCGGCCGCGCTGCCAGGCCGCCGCGAGCCAGCGCGGGTCCCGACGCCGGTACGCCGCCCGGTCCACCGTCGCCCGGGCCAGCGGCGGCCCCGACCACGGCGCCGCCGACCCGATCACGACGGTGCGGCCTCGCGGACGGTCGGCGACAGCACACCCACCTGGTCGGCGATCAGCTCGGCGTCACCCAGCACCACGGTCACCGCCCGGGCCGGCGCGAGGTACGCGGCGGCCGCGGCGGCGACGTCCTCCCGGGTGGCCTTGGCCAAGCGGGCGGCGTGCTCGGCGAGGAACGGCAGCCGCAGGCCGGCTCCGGCGTACGCACTCGCCAGGGCGGCCAGGCCGGCCTGGGTCGAAACGCCCAGCTGGAGTGTGCCGAGGGCATACTGGCGGGCCTGTGCCAGCTCGTCCTCGTCCGGCGGCAGCGAGGCCAGCCGGCCGAGTTCGTAGACCGTCTCCAGCAGCGCCGGCCCCGTCACGGCAGTGGCCACCTCGGCCGAGACGACGAGCGCGGACCCGGCCACCGAATGGTCCACCAGCGAATGGGGGCCGTAGGTGTAGCCCTTGTCCTCGCGGATGTTCTCCACCCACCGGGACGAGAAGTAGCCGCCGAAGATGAGGTTCGCCAGTTGCAGGGCGGCATGGTCGGGGTGGGTTCGGGGCACCGCCGGCAGCGCCATCCGCAGCGACGACTGCACCGAGCCGGGCCGGTCCACCAGCAGCACCGGACCCGGTTCCAGCGGTGGTGTGGGCGGCAGTTCCACCGACGCGCCGGCGCCGGACCAGCCCCCGAGGGCCCGCTCCGCGGCGTCCAGCGCCCGTTCCGGCGGCACGTCGCCGACCAGCACCAGGACCGCCCCGGCCGGCTGCACCCGCTGCGCGTGCAGCGCCCGCAGGTCGTCCGGCCGCACCGCCCGGACGTCGTCGGCGTCCGGCGTCTGCACCGCGTACGGGTGACTGCCGTACATCCGCTTGAGCAGCGCCACCCGGGCCAGGTGTGCCGGCTGGCTGCCGGCCAGCTGGATCCGGTCGATCAGCCGGTCCCGCTCGGTGGCCGCCTCGTCAGCCGGGTACGCCGCGCCGCCGAGCACCTCGGCCATCAGATCCAGGATCCGGTCCAGGCCGGTCACCAACCCGTTACCGGAGACCATCAGGCGGTCGGGATCTATGCCGGCGGAGAGGCCGCCGCCGACCGTCTGCAACTCGGCGGCGAGTTCCACGTTGGACCGTTCGCCAGTGCCGGAGAGCAGTGTCTGGGACAGCAGCACCGCGCGGGCCAGGTGCGCGCCGCCGAACGGGACCCACAGCCGCACCTCCACCAGCGGCACGGCGGGGCGGTGCAGCGCGAGCACCGTCAGTCCGTTGTCCAGGGTCCGCTCGGCCTCGTCGGGAAGCGTGAGCGGGCGGGTCGGGCCGAGCGCCGGCAGCGTCCGGGTCACTTCGCACCTCCGGCGATGACATCGATCGAGGCCCGACGTTCAGGCCGAAGGGTGGCGGCGGCCGCCCGCACCTGGTCGGCAGTCACGGCGCCGATCCGCGAGGGCAACTCGTTGAGTAGCCCTGGCTCGCCCCGTTGCTGTTCCAGGACCGCCATGGTGAGCGCCCGCCCGAGCACCGCGTCGGTCTCCCGGAGCAGGTGGGTGGCCATCCGCGCCTGGACCCGCCCCAACTCGTCCTCGGCCAGCCCGTCGCTGGCCAACCTGTCAAGTTCCTCGTCGAAGGTGCGCAGCACCTTGTCGACCGAACCCCCCGGCGGCAGGTGAGCCTGCAACAACAGCGCGGTGGGATCGCGTACGTCGAACGGGTCACCCATGAACCCGAGGTAGCCACTCACCGCGGTGACGGTCCGGTCGCGCAGCACGAGCCGCTGGACCAGGCGGGACGCGTCTCCGTCGGTGAGCACCTCGGCCAGCACCACGTACGGGAGGTAGTTGGCGAAGTCGGTGATCGGGTCGGGTACCCGCCACGCGCTGGCCACCGCCGGCAGCGGCGCCTGCGGATCGGTGTACGACTCGCGCCGCTCACCGGTCAGGTCCGGCTCGGCGAAGTCGGGACGCTCAGGCGCCGGGCGGGCCGGCACGTCCGCGAAGTGCCGGCGCACCAGCTCGGTCGCCTCGGTCACGTCCAGGTCCCCGGAGATCGACAGGACCGCGTTGCCACACGCGTAGTACCGGGCGAAGAAGTCCTCGGCGTCGGCCACGGTGGCGCTCTCCAGGTCGGCGAACGAACCGTACCCGTCGTGCGCGTTCGGGAAGGTGTCGAACATGACCGGCGGCAGCTTCAGCCAGGGGAAACCACCGTACGGCCGGTTCAGCACGTTGACCCGGATCTCCTCCTTGACCACGTCCACCTGGTTACGCAGGTTCTCCTCGGTGAGCCGAGGTCCGCGCATCCGATCCGCCTCGAGGAACAGCGCCCGCTCCAGCGCGTTGGACGGCAGGGTCTCGAAGTAGTCGGTGTAGTCCAGGTGGGTGGAGCCGTTGAATGTCCCACCGGCGCCCTGGACGTGCCGGAAATGTGCGAGCTTCTCGAGATTCTCCGAGCCCTGGAACATCAGGTGCTCGAAGAGATGCGCGAAACCGGTGCGCCCCTCGGGTTCCGACCGGATACCCACGTCGTACACCACCGCCACCCCGACCACCGGCGCGCTGCGGTCCGGATTGAGCACGACCCGTAGGCCGTTGTCGAGGGTGAACCGCTCGACCGGATACTTCGTCGCTGGGATAGTCGATCTCCGGGTCGCCACGTCAAGACCCTAGCGCGTCCGGCCCGCGTTCGGACCCGTCAGACGGGCCGGACCGAGTCCAGCGCCGCGTCGACCACCCAGTCGAGGTGCCGGTGCGTGCCGGGGATCGACACGTACAGCACCGCGGCTGTCGGGCGGCCCACATCTATACAGGCCACGGCCGCCAGTTCGTCGGTGGCGCGCAGGCCCGGCTGGCTGAAGCGCAGCCGGAACACGCTCACCCAGGCCCGCCGGCCACCCAGTGTCCGCTCCCCGTCCCGGACCATCTCCACGGTGTTCGGCTGCGGGTAGTACTCGGTCCGGACATCGGCCGCCACCCGCCGGCCGACGCATTCGAGATTCAGCGCGAGCGCGTCGTTGTCGGCCGCCGGGACCGCCGCGGAGAGGATCGACGCGTGGTAGTCGCTGACCCCGTTGTACGCGGCTTCGGTGACGAAGTGCTGACCCACCTTGTACGGCACCCGCAACGTACCCGCCCGCCACACCGTTGACCACGACTCCCAGGGGGCGCCGAAGGCGGCGTACGAGATCCCGGCCTCCTCGTCCACGGTGCGGGCTCCCGTGGGTGGCGCCGGTACGGCGGTCGGCGCCGGTTCGGGTTCCGCGGACGCGGGCGGGGCGGTCGGCGGAGGGCAGGCCCGGGCCAACGGCGGGCGGCTGTCGGCGGGTGGACCCTTCCGGGATGGTCGCCCCACACCCTCGCCCAGACCGTTCACCAGCACCAGGACCAGCCCGACGATCAGGATCGCCCCCGCCGCGCCGGCGAACCACCAGATCGGTCGGCGCGCTCCCGCGCCGCCCGACGGCCCGCCAGGTGTCGGGAAACGGTCGCCCGGCGCGGGGCTGCCGGCTGTCCCGGCCGCCGACGCGGCGGTCCCCAACCTGGTGACCGGTCCCGCCGGCCACCGGTCACCGGCCGGACGTGCCGGTCCGGCGTCGGGGGGCGGGGCACTGCTCATCAGCTCCAGTGAACACCATTCGCGATGGCGTGTGGGGTCCACTCACCCGGCGGTGACCGGCTCCGCTGCCGGACTGGTGTCGGCGGATCGCAGGTCAACCACCGCCGTCCGCGGTTGCTCGTACCAGGGTGTGAAGGCGGCGATCCCGGCGAGCAGGACTCCGGCCAACGCGACCGCCAGCACCATTCCGATCTCCCGGAGCGCTTCCGGGTCACCTCGCACGTCCACCACCGCCCTCTCCCGTGGCCCGACGCTCCCCCGCGCGGCGCTGGACCCTCCCAGATGGACAGGATTGCGGAAGTGGTCCGCGCCGGCAGTCGCCCATCGGACGCAACCTCGCCCGGGTCGATTCGGCCCGGCCCGCACCGGCCGCGCGGCTGCCGACCCCTCCAAACCGGCCGCGCGGCTACCGACCCCCCGCCGGTTCGGCGGGTGGCACCATGGACCGGTGATCTCCGTTGAGTTGGCCGCTCGGTTGCGGGCCGCCGGCCTGGCCTGGCGACCAGCGGCCGGGGATCGCTTCGTGATCCCGGACCGCGATCTCGACGATCAGACGTTCGTGCTCAGCGACATGACCATCGAGGTGCACCAGATGCCGGACGGGCCGGTGCTCGGTTTCAACGGCACCACCGAATGGGCCCTCGACGACATCGAGCAGGACGAGGCGCTCTGGCTGCCGCGAGAGGACCAGCTACGGGATTTGCTCGGCGGGACGTTCCACCGCCTGGAACGCGCCGGCGAGGGCTACCGGATCGAGCTGGTGCTCCCGGACGGCCCCGCCTCGGTGTCCGCCGCCGAGCCGGAGCAGGCCTACGGCGAGGCGCTGCTCCGGCTGATCGAGGCTGGTACGCGTTGACCGTCAGGCCCGAGCCGGCCGCCGCGGACGCCGGCGCCTGGCTCCGCCGGAACCACCGTGACCGGAACCGCCATGACCGACCGCACCGCTGTTACCCGCGCCTCCGCGACCCGCGCCACCATGACCCCCGCCACCGCGACCCGCGCCACCGCGACCGGCACCGTTGTTACCCGCACCACCCTGAGCCGGGCTGACCGGTACGCCGGACGGCGTCCGCGCTCCGGTCACCTGGGCCAGAGCCCGATCACCCGGGCGCACCCGGGCCGACGCCGGCCGGATCCCGGCCGCCGTCATCAACCGGGCCGCCTCGGCCCGCTGCTCGGGCAGCACCAGCGTCACCACCGTGCCGGACTCACCGGCCCGCGCGGTGCGGCCACCACGGTGCAGGTAGTCCTTCGCCTCGTTCGGCGGGTCCACGTTCACCACCAGATCCAGCCCGTCGACGTGGATGCCCCGGGCCGCCACGTCGGTGGCGATCAGGGCGGTCACCTGACCGGAGCGGAACTGCTCCAGGATCCGGGTGCGTTGGGGTTGTGACTTGCCGCCGTGCAGGGCCGCCGCCCGGACGCCCCGGGACAGCAGTTGTCGGGCCAACCGGTCGGCTCGGTGCTTCGTACCCATGAACATGATCACGCGGCCGTCCCGCGCCCCGATCTCGGCCGCGGTGTCCACCTTGTCGACAGCATCGACGTGCAGCAGGTGATGGGTCATCTCGGTGACGGTGGCGGTTCCCGGATCCACCGAGTGCGACACCGGGTCGGTCAGGAACCGGCGGACCAGCCGGTCCACCCCGCGGTCCAGGGTGGCGGAGAACAGCATCCGCTGGCCGTCGGCCCGGACCTGCTCCAGCAGCTTCGTCACCTGGGGCAGGAAGCCCATGTCGGCCATCTGGTCGGCCTCGTCGAGCACCGTGACCGCGACCTGGTCGAGCCGGCAGTCGCCCCGCTCGATCAGGTCGTGCAGCCTGCCGGGGGTGGCGATGACCACCTCGGCGCCGACCCGCAACGCCTCGGCCTGCCGGACCAGCGACAACCCGCCCACGACGGTGGCGCAACGCAGACCGACCGCCCCGGCGTACGGCGCCAATGCCGCTGTCACCTGCTGCGCCAACTCGCGGGTCGGCACCAGTACGAGGGCCAGGGGGGACCGGGGACGGGCCCGGCGGCCTGCGGTGCGGGACAGCAACGGCAGGCCGAAGGCGAGGGTCTTACCCGAACCCGTGCGACCGCGGCCCAGGACGTCGCGTCCGTTCAGCAGGTCGCCCAGGGTGGCGGACTGGATGGGGAACGGGTCGGTGATGCCGTTCGCCGCCAACGCGGCGGACAGGCCCCGCGCGAGCGGGGCGTCGGCGAAAGATGTGATGGGGGGCACGGACGATGCCGTGACGGCACGCGCAGTCATGACGGATGGCCTTCCTCGATGCGGCACGTGTCGAGGAAGGCGCCATGGGCGCTGGTGCCGGTCCGGGGCCGTAGGCCATCGAACGGACCGGTCGTCGCAAGCACGAACCTGTGATCTGGGTGGCGCCGGCCCGCGTGTCGCCACGCGGGCCGGCGCCCCACCACGCCGCTGGGCGCGATGGGTGAACTACTCAGAGGGGGCGGATGTTCTCCGCCTGCGGGCCCTTCTGGCCCTGGGTGATCTCGAACTCCACGCGCTGGTTCTCGTCCAGGCTGCGGTAACCGGAGGACTGGATCGCCGAGAAGTGGGCGAACACGTCAGCGCCGCCACCGTCCGGGGTGATGAAGCCGAAGCCCTTGTCCGCGTTGAACCACTTCACCGTGCCAACTGCCATTGTCTACGTCTCCTTGACGCCAACGATCGACCCGCGAGGTGCGGGCCGGATGAGTCGTCCGCCGCCGAAATGCGCGCGGATCGTCGTCGCGTTGGTAACCCCGCCCGGAAACGCCGGACACTGCGAATGGCGCCTGGGCCATGGTCGCACCAGACGCCAACTGAGCTTGTGAGAAGCGGAACTGACACAACGACCAGAACTGAGCTTCTGGGAACCAAAACTGCAACGGGACGAGCCTAGCACGTTCTGGCGACGCCGCAGGCCGAGTGGCTGATCCTCAGCACAGCGGCCCCCGACCGGACCATGTCAGCGCGGCTCCGCCACCGGCAGGCCGGTGATCAATGCGGCCAGACCGGCGGCATCCAACAGGTCGGCCGGACGCACGGTGACCCCCTCCCGCACGTAGTGGAACCCCGCCCGCACCTCGTCCACCGGCAGGCCCGCCAGCTCCGCCCAAGCCAGCCGGTACGCGGCCAACTGCACCGCCGCGGCCCGACCGGCCGCACCGACGGGCCGTCGCCCGGTCTTCCAGTCGATCACTTCGAACCGGCCGCCCGGGGCGGTGAACACCGCGTCCATCCGCCCCCGCAGCACCAACCCGGCCACCACCGTGGCGAACGGCACCTCCACCTCGAACGGCACCCGGTCCGCCCACTCGCTGGCCAGGAAGCGCTCCTGCAACTCGCGCAGCTCGTCGTCCGGCGCGGCGCCCTCGTCGGCCGAGCCCGGCAGCTCGTCCACGTCCAGCAACCGGCCCACTCCGAACCGCTGCTCCAGCCAGGCGTGGAAGGCGGTCCCCCGGCGGGCGTGCGGGTCCGGCCGGGAGGGCATCGGGCGGCGCAGCGTCCGGGCCAGTTCCTGCGGGTCCCGGTGCAGCGTGACGAGCTGGGAAACGGTCAGTTGCTCCGGCAGCACCACCTCGACCGGTCCGTCCCGGCGGACCGTACGCTCCCGCTCGGCGAGCAACAACGCGGCCTCGCGCCGCCAGCGGGCCGCCGCGACGGCGTCCTCGCTGACGGCCTCCCGGGTGGCGGCATCCTCTTTGCCGGCGTCCCGGGTGACGGCGGTCGCTGGGGTGGCGGCCGGGGTAACGGCATCCGCCGCGCCGGCGTCCCGGGTGGCGGCGGCCGGGGCGGCGTCGTCCCCGGTGACGCCCTCGGCGGAACCGCTCACCGGGTCGGCCAGGAAGCGGCGGACCAGCGCCGCCGCCTCGGCCACCGCCGGCCGCCGGGCGCCCAGCGGGTCCGCCGGCCATTCCGCCGTGGCGATCACCTGGGCCGTCGGGTTTGTCGCGTCGGGTGCTGGCTCGACCGCCCACTCGTCCACCGTGCCAGCGCCGGCCAGACACTGGTCCCGGATCTCGGTGAGGAAGCGCGACGGGCCCCGGGGCTTCTTCGTTCCGTCCCCCCACCAGTAGCCCGAGCAGAGCAGCAACCGCCGCGGTCGGGTGACCGCCACGTACGCCAGCCGCCGCTCCTCCCGTTCGTCATGCGCCCACCACTGCTCGGTGAACGACGACAGCGCCGCCGCGACACCCTTCTGGTCGGCCGCCTCGTCCACCGGGAACGCGGGCAGCCCCGCGGCGTCCCCACGCAACGGGAACGGGAGCACACCCAGCCCGTACAGGTAGTGGTCGGAGCCGCGGACGGCGCCCGGCCACACCCCCCGACTCAGTCCGGCCACCGCCACCACGTCCCATTCCAGCCCCTTGGCGGCGTGCGCGGTGAGCACCTGCACCGCCCCCTCGACGACCTCCACCTCGCCCGGGGTCAACCCGCGCTCCTCGTCCTCGGCGGCGGCCAGGAAGGCGAGGAACGCCGACAGCGGCGCGCCCGCCGAGTCGGCGGTGAACCGGGCCGCCACGTCGCCGAGCGCGTCCAGGTGGCCGCGGGCGAGACCGGCGTCCCCGCCGGACCCGCCCAGCCCAGCCCGCACCGCCACCTCGACGTCCAACCCCGTGGTCCGCTCGATGTCCGCTACGAGATCGGGCAGCGCCTGGTCCATCCGCTGCCGCAGCAGGGCCAACTCCCGGCCGTACGCGCGCAGGCGGGCATATCCCTCGGCCGAGTAGAGCTGCGCCGGCCCCAGGTCGGCGAGCGCCTCGACCAGGGTGGCCTCGTCGAGGTGGTCTGTCACGATCTCCGGGTCGACGGCTCCGGCCTCGTCGCCACCGCCGGCCAACCGGGGCAGTTCGCGACGTGCCCGGGCGATGGCCCGCGCCCGCCGGTGCAACGCCACCAGGTCGCGCGGCCCGATCCGCCACCGGGCCCCGGTGAGCAGCCGCAGCAGGGCGGCCCCGTCGGTCGGGTCGGCCAGCACCCGCAGCGTGCACACCACGTCACGCACCTCGGGAGTGTCCAGCAACCCGCCCAGGCCGACCACCTCGACCGGCAGCCCCCGGGAGCGCAACGCCGCCTCGATCGCCGGGATCTGGCTGCGTACCCGCACCAGCACCGCGGTGGTCGGACGCCGGTCCATCGGGATCTGCTCGGGCAGCGCGGTGCTGCGGGCCGCCCCCCGCCAGGCCGCCAGCACGCTGTCCGCGATCCAGCCGGCCTCGTCCGCGTACGTCGGCAGCAGCGCGCAGTTCACCGTGGTGGGCGAGTTGCCCCGGGCGGTGCGGCCCGGAATCGGATCGGCCACGCTGAACGCGGGGACCAGCTCGGCCACCTGCGCCCCGGCGGCGCGCAGCGGGGTGGACAGGGCGTTCGCGACAGCGAGGATCTCCGGCCGGTTGCGCCAGCTCGTGGTGAGGGTGAGGGTCCGGGCCGGTTCGCCGTCGGCCCTGGTGAAGTCGCCGGGAAACCGGTCCAGGGTGCCCGCGCTGGCACCCCGCCAGCCGTAGATGGACTGGCACGGGTCGCCGACCGCGGTCACCGGATGGCCGCCGCCGAACAGCGAGCGCAGCAGGACCACCTGGGCGTGGCTGGTGTCCTGGTACTCGTCGAGCAACACCACCCGGTACCGCTCACGTTCGATCTCACCGACCTCCGGATGGTCGCGGGAGACCCGGGCGGCACGGGCCAACTGGTCACCGAAGTCCATCGCCTCGAAGTCGTCCTTACGCTGCTGGAACGCCCGGACGAGGGGCAGCAGCCGGAGCCGGACCTGCTGGATGGTGAGCACCTTGCGCACGTCGGCGTAGACCCGGCCGGGCCGGGACTGCACCTCGGCGAAGAACCGACCGGTCCAGGCCGCCAGGTCGCCGGGCTCGACGAGGTGCTCGGCCAGCTCCGCGGCGAGCGCCAGCACCGCGTCGGTGACGGTTGCCGGGGTCCGGTCCACGCCGGACATGTCCCCGTCGTAGGTGCGCACCAACCAGTCGACGATCTGCCACCGCGCCGCCTCGGTGAGCAGCCGGGTGGCCGGCTCGTACCCGGAGCGCAGGCCGTGCTCGGTGACGATCCGGGCCGCGTACGAGTGGTAGGTGGCCACCGTCGGCTCGCCGCTGAGCAGATCGCCGGGTGGGTCGCGGTAGTCCCGGCCGAGCCGCCGGACGAGCTGACCGAGTCGGGTCCGCACCCGGTGCGCCAGCTCGCCGGCCGCCTTGCGGGTGAAGGTCAGCCCGAGGATCTGCTCCGGTCGGGCGTACCCATTGGCCACCAACCAGACCACCCGGGCGGCCATCGTCTCGGTCTTTCCGGAACCGGCGCCGGCCACCACCAGCAGCGGCTCCACCGGCGCGGCCACGATCGCGGCCTGCTCCCGGGTGGGCGCGTGCAGCCGGAGCAGGCGGGCCAGCTCCACCGGGGTGTACCGGGGGCCGGCGTCGGCCGTCCGCTGGGGCGGCGCCCCGGCGAACAGGGAGGGCTGGGTCATTCCGTGCCGCCCGGTGGCTCGACAACCTGCCGGCCCTGACCGGACACCGGGCAGCTCACCCGCACCGGGCAGACCCGGCACTTCGAGTTGGCTACCGCCGCGAACGTCGCCGCCGCCATGGTCTCCGCCGTGCGCCGCACCAGGTCCCGCGCCCAGCCGGCCTCGGGTCCGTCGGCCGGTTGGTTCTGCTCCCTGGCGTCCTTGGTGGAGGTGCCGAGCTGCACCAACGCCGCCCCGCCGGACGTCTCACCGTGCTCGGCGAACGCGCCCGCCTCGACCGCGGCCTGATAGCCGGCGAGCTGCGGATGTTCCGCGAGGTCGGCCGCGGCGACGGCGGTGGACCGGCCGGTCTTCAGGTCCACCACCACGAGCCGGCCATCGGCGTCCACCTCCAGCCGATCCACCCGCCCGGTCAACTCGATCGGCCGGACCGGGTCGTCCAGCCGGACGGCGAACTCCTGCTCGATCGCCAGCAACCGGCGCGGGTTGTCGGCCAGCCAGCGCAGCAGCTTGTCCACCATCGCCTCGGCGCGATCGCGTTCCGGGCCGGCCATCCACCGGGCGGCCAGCTCGATGGCGTCGAACCGGGCGGCCACGTACTCGATGAGCTGCTCCCGGTCCACCGTGGCGTCCTCGGCGAGCATCGCCGCCGCGTGCACCAGATTGCCGACCCCCTGGGCCGCGGTGGCCGGCGCCCGGCCACCGTGCCGTTCGAGCAGCCAGCGCAGGCTGCACCGGAGCACGCTCTCCATCGCCGACGGGGTGACCTTCACGGGCTCACCCTCGTCGACCAGCGGTCGGTCGTCGGAGAGGGGCCGCAGCCCCCACCACTCGTCCGGGTGGGCGCCGGGCACCCCCGCCGCGGCCAGTCGGGCCAGCTCGGCCGCCGCGGCGCGCCGCCGGGCCGGTGCCGCAGCCGGGTCGGTGACGGCGGTACGCAGCTCGGCGACCAGCGCCGGCAGCGTCAATGCTCGTGGCAGCCGCCCAACCGGCAGCCCATGCTCCCCCGCCCCCTCCGCCCCCTCCGCCCCCGTCGCCCCCTCCGCCGATCTAAGGCAGATGGTCGCGTTTTGATCTCCAATCACGACCATCTGCCCT